>DFIE01000071.1:508-2689 GCA_002372735.1 Clostridiales bacterium UBA3705 | reverse complement strand
TGCATTCGTTCCGAATGCCGGACAAGCAAGGCTTGTCCCTACGTCCGCGTTCGCGACCTGCACACGCCCCTACGGGTGGGTACGCTATGAAAAATGCAAATATTGTGGGATTTTCAAATCGTCCCGAAGGGACACCGAAATCGTTTCATTTTCCCCCGCAGGCCGTCTTCATCCCTCCGGCGGATTGACATTTGGCCCCGGGGGTTGTATAATGCACTGGCAAAGCCGGGCGCCCTTCGGGGCTTAATGTGGAAACAGGTGCAAAACCTGTGCCAGACCGTGGCCGTAAATGGCATTCTTTGCGCGGCGCAGGCTGCCTTGCCGCAGGGCAGCCTCCGGCCATTGGGGGCAACCCTGAGAAGGCCGCGCCGCTGCCGCCATGAGCCGGAATACGCACCCTGACCCTGCCGCCGCCGCGAGCTCCGGCGTCCTTTGGGACCGGCAGCGTCCTTTGCGCAAAAATCAAAATCACAAGGAGAATCACGTTATGAAACATTCCATGCATCGTTCCCTGGCGTGCCTCGTCCTGGTGGTGCTGCTGGCGGCGGCAGCGCTGAACCTGACGGGCTGCCAAAGCGCCCCCGCCCCGGAGACCCAGGCGGTCACCGACACCCAGGCTGTCACCGCGACCATGGCCGCCCCCGAAACCCAGGCTGCCACCCAGGCCGACACCCAGGCCCTCGAAACCGAGGCGGAGACCATCCCCACCCAGGTGGGCGAGGGCGACAAGCTGTTCTACTTTGAGGTCACCGGCGAGAGCGGCGAGACCTCCAGCTACGCCGTGCACACCGATGCCGACACCGTGGGCCAGGCCCTGGTAGAGCTGGAGATGATCTCCGGCACCGACTCTGAGTACGGCCTGATGGTAGACACCGTCCTGGGCGAGAAACAGGATTACAACGAAGACGGCATGTACTGGGCCTTCTACGAAAACGGGGAGTACGCCATGAACGGCGTGGACTCCACCCAGATCGTGGAGGGCGCCACCTATGCCTTTGTGGCCACCCCGGCCTGAGAGGGTGGACCGTCCGCGGCCGGATCTGCGGCACCTGGTGCTCTTTGCCATGCTGGGCACGGTGATGTTCGTGTCCAAGCAGATCATGGAGGTGGCCCCCAACATCCATCTGCTGGGGATGCTGACCATGGTCTACACCCTGGTCTACCGCCGGCAGGCACTGATCCCCATCTACGTGTTCGTGTTTCTGCTGGGGATCTTTCACGGCTTTGCCATGTGGTGGGTGCCCCACCTGTACCTGTGGACGGTGCTGTGGGGGGTGACCATGCTGCTGCCCCGGAAGCTGCCGGTAAAGTGGCAGGTGCCCCTGTACATGGGGGTGTGCGCCCTGCACGGCCTGTGCTACGGCACCCTGTACGCCCCCTACCAGATGCTGCTGGTGCAGGTTAACGGCTGGCAGTGGCAGGGGGTCCTGGCCTGGATCCTGGCGGGCCTGCCCTGGGACGGCATCCACGCCCTGGGCAACCTGGCCGCCGGCACCCTGATCGTGCCCCTGACCAGCCTGCTCCGCCGCCTGGAGGGGGAAACCCTGTATTGAAAAGAAACACCCGCACCCTGCGGGGCCGGTTTTCGGCCCTGTGGGGTGCCTTTGCTTTGTCCGCAGCAAAAAATAACGGTTGACCTTCCGCCCCGGCGGGGGTATACTGGGAACAGAATATCAAGAGGAGGCATCCGAAATGGAAAAGATTACCGTCAACGCCCTGGGGGAGCAGTGCCCCATCCCGGTGGTCAAAACCTTGAAGGTCTTAAACGGACTCACCGGCCCCGCCAGTGTGGAGGTCCTGGTGGACAACGCCAACGCCGTGCAGAACGTCACCCGCATGGTGACCAACAAGGGCATCCCCGTGCGCAGCGAAAAGCAGGCCGAGGGCCGCTTCGCCCTGTATTTTGAGGTGCAGCAGGCCCCCGAGACGGCCCCGGAGCCGGAGCCCGCCTGCGCCCCGGACCGCCGTGGGGACCAGGTGGTGGCCATCACCTCTGACTGCATGGGCCGGGGCAACGACGAGCTGGGCCGCACCCTGATGAAGGGCTTTCTCTACGCCCTGTCCCAGCGGGAGAAGCTGCCCAAGACCATTCTGTTTTACAACGGGGGCGCCCGGCTGACCACCGAGGGCTCCCTGAGCCTGGAGGATCTGAAGAGCATGGAGGCCCAGGGGGTGGAGATC
>DFIE01000071.1:0-452 GCA_002372735.1 Clostridiales bacterium UBA3705 | reverse complement strand
TGACCTGCGGCACCTGCCTGAACTACTACGGCCTGGGCGAGAAGCTGGCGGTGGGCGGCGTGACCAACATGTATCAGATCGTAGAGATCCTGAGCAAGGCCGGCCGGATCCTCCGGCCCTGATGGTGCGGACCAGAGAGCCCCGGGTGGTGCTGACCTTTGCCACCACCACCGCGGCCATTGCCATGGAACGGCTGTGCCTGGCGCAGGGACTGCCGGGCCGGCTGATCCCGGTGCCCACCAGCATCACCGCCGGCTGCGGCATGGCCTGGATGGCGCCCCCGGCGGCGGAGCCCACCCTGCGTACCGCGGCCGCCGCCGCTGGCATCGGGGTGGAGGCCGCCTATCGGCTGGAGCTGTAGCCGCCCCCGTAGGGGCGGATGCCCACATCCGCCCCTACGGGGGGGGGAGAAATTGAAAATTGAAAATTGAGAATGGAGAATGGTGGAGTTT
>DFIE01000026.1 GCA_002372735.1 Clostridiales bacterium UBA3705 | reverse complement strand
CGGATGTGGGCATCCGCCCCTACGAAGGGGGCGTGTACGCATCCCGCAGCCCTGTGCCCTAATGACTACTGGCTACTGGCTACTGGCTACTGGCTACTGACTACTAAAATACTCCCCAAAATTAAAAACGAATGTTTGATTTTTCCGCTGATCTGTGGTATACTGGTCCAAAGACCAGGTAAGGAGGGTCCCCCCTATGGCGCGGAAACAGACCAGAGATGCCATCTACCAGTTTTTGATGGAATTTATCCAGGACCACGGCTACGGCCCTACCGTGCGGGAGATCTGCGCCGGCGTGGGGCTGCGGTCCACCGGCACCGTCCACTACCACCTGCGGGAAATGGTCAAATCCGGCCGGATCCTCATGGATGAGAGCAAAAAACGGGCCATCTCCCTGCCCAGCGGCCCCGCTGTGGCCCGGATCCCCGTGGTGGGCACCGTGGCCGCCGGCACCCCCATCCTGGCCGTGGAAAACCTGGAGGGCTACCTGCCCTGGCCCGACGGCGAGGGAATGTTTGCCCTGCGGGTCCAGGGCCAGAGCATGAAAAACGCCGGCATCCTGCCCGGCGACCTGGTGGTGGTCCGGCCCCAGGCCACCGCTGACCCCGGCCAGATCATCGTCGCCCTGCTGGAGGATGAGGCCACCGTAAAGCGCTTTTGGATCGAGGACGGCCACGTGTGGCTCCTGCCCGAAAACGAGGACTTTGACCCCATCGAGGCCGACGAGGCCGTCATTTTGGGCGTGGTGAAGGGCGTGGTGCGGCAGTACTGACCTATGCCGCACCATATCCAATCAGTGTGTGGAAAAGTCTGTGGAATTTGGGGAAAATAACGGTTGCAATTTGCCGCCTTCTGTGATAATATGTAGCAAGCTACATTTATTGAGAGGGCGGTGATTTTATGCTCCCACCGGAGGGCGCCATCGGCCCGCGGATCAAGCGGATCAGCGTCTGCCTGGACCGAATGCGCACCCGGGATTTTGAAGAGCTGGAGCTCACCTCCACCCAGGGCTCTGTGCTGGGCTATCTGGTGCGGATGGGCGACCGGTGCGTCTACCCCGGGGATCTGTGCAAGCGGTTCTCCCTCACCCACCCCACGGTGTCCGGCGTACTGCAGCGGCTGGAGGCCAAGGGCTTCCTGACCTACGGCCAGGACGACGACCGCCGCAAAAAGCGGATTCTCATCACTGACAAGGCCCTGGAATGTCACCAGGAGATCCTGTCCCGCATCGCCCGGAGCGAGGCGCTGCTGACCCAAGGGCTGACCCCGGCCCAGCGGCAGCAGCTGCTGGAGCTGCTGGAGCTGGTGCAGCAAAACATTCAGGCGGCAGGCCAGCTGCCCTGCTGCGAAAAGGAGGAACCCCATGTTTAAAAAGCTGCTGGAAAGCGTGCGGGAGTACAAACGGGATTCCCTGCTCACCCCCCTGTTTATGGTGGGCGAGGTGGGCCTGGAGTGTACCCTGCCCCTGATTACGGCAAAGCTCATCAACTCCATTGAGGCCGGCGGCAACATGCCCCTGGTGCTGCGCTACGCGGCGATCCTGGTGGTAATGGCCATGTGCTCCATGGGCTGCGGCATTCTATCTGGCTGGTTTGCGGCCTCGGGCGCGGCGGGCTTTGCCAAGAACCTGCGCCACGACCTGTTTGCCCGGGTGCAGAGCTTTTCCTTTGCCAACATCGACAAATTTTCCACCTCGTCCCTGGTCACCCGGCTGACCACCGACGTCACCAACGTCCAGATGGCCTATATGATGATCATCCGCACCGCGGTGCGCTCGCCGCTGATGCTGGTGTTTGCGGTGATCATGTCCATCAACATGGGCGGCCCCATCGCCCTGGTGTTTTTGCTGGTGATCCCCATCCTGGCCTTCGGCCTGATCTTCATTGCCAAAAAGGCCATGCCCCTGTTCAAGGCCGTGTTTAAAAAGTATGACAACCTGAACAACTCCGTCCAGGAGAACATCAAGGGGATGCGGGTGGTCAAGAGCTTTGTCCGGGAGGACTACGAGATGCGCAAGTTCGGCCGGGCCTCCGAGGACGTGCGCAACGACTTCACCATGGCGGAAAAGCTGCTGGCCATCAACAACCCCCTGATGCTGCTGGCCATGTACATCTGCATGATCCTCATCCCCTTCCTGTCGGCCAAGGTGATCATCTCCTCCGGCGGGTCGGCCATGCAGGTGGGCGACCTGGCCTCGCTGATCACCTACTCCATGCAGATCCTGATGAGCCTGATGATGCTGTCCATGATCTTTGTGATGATCACCATGGCCGGCGAGGCGGCCCGCCGGATTGTGGAGGTGCTGAACACCGAGCCCTCCCTGTCCAACCCCGAGCACCCCGTCACCCAGGTGAAGGACGGCAGCATCGACTTTGAAAACGTCAGCTTCAAGTACAACCCCGATGCCCAGGCCTTTGCCCTGGCGGACATCAACCTGCACATCGACCCCGGCATGACCGTGGGCATTCTGGGCGGCACGGGCTCCTCCAAGACCACGCTGATCCAGCTGATCTCCCGGCTGTACGACGCCACCCAGGGCACCGTCCGGGTGGGCGGCGTGGACGTGCGGCAGTACGACCTGGAAACCCTGCGCAACCAGGTGGCCGTGGTGCTGCAAAAGAACGTGCTGTTCTCCGGCACGGTGAAGGAAAACCTGCGCTGGGGCGACCCCGACGCCACCGACGAGGAGATGGTCCGCATCTGCAAGCTGGCCCAGGCCCACGAGTTTATCACGGCCCACCCCGACGGGTACGACCGCTACATTGAGCAGGGCGGCGCCAACGTCTCCGGCGGGCAGAAGCAGCGGCTGTGCATTGCCCGGGCCCTGCTGAAAAAGCCCAAGATCCTGATTCTGGACGACTCCACCAGCGCCGT
>DFIE01000096.1 GCA_002372735.1 Clostridiales bacterium UBA3705 | reverse complement strand
ACTTCCGCCAGTCCTCCATCCAGGGGGTGATGAAGCGGATCAAGGCCAAGGGCGCCACCGTGGTGATTTATGAGCCAACCCTGGCCGACGGTACCACCTTTTTCGGCAGCCTGGTAGTCAATGACATCCGCCGATTTAAGGAGATGTGCGCCTGTATCATGGCCAACCGCTATGACCCGCTGCTGGACGACGTGAAGGAAAAGGTCTACACCAGAGATTTGTTCAGGAGGGATTGATTTTGGAGAAAACACAGTTGGACCTGCACGGGAAAACCATACTGGTTACAGGCTCCCCGGGCTTTATCGGGGCAAACCTGGTGCTGCGGCTGCTGCGGGATTTGCATTCCGGCCGGGTGATCAGCCTGGACAACATGAACGACTACTATGACCCCGCGCTGAAGCGGTACAGACTGGGCCTGATTCAGGCAGCCGCGGCAGAAAGCCGGGCCGAGCACCTGTTTGTGCAGGGCTCTGTGGCAGACAAGGCCTTTGTAGACCGGGTGTTTGAGACCTACCGCCCGGAGATTGTGGTCCATCTGGCTGCCCAGGCCGGGGTTCGCTATTCCATCGCCTGCCCGGAGGCCTATGTTGAGAGCAACCTCATCGGCTTCTTCCGGATCCTGGAGGCCTGCCGCAGCCATCCGGTGGAGCACCTGGTATACGCCTCCTCCAGTTCTGTCTACGGGGGCAACAAAAAGGTCCCCTTCTGTGTGGAGGACCCTGTGGACCACCCGGTGTCTTTATACGCGGCGACGAAAAAATCCAATGAGCTGATGGCCCACAGCTATGCCAAGCTGTACCAGATCCCCTGCACGGGGCTGCGGTTCTTTACGGTGTACGGCCCTGCAGGCAGACCGGATATGTTTTACTACAGCGCAACCCAAAAGCTGCTGGCCGGGCAGTCTATCCAGATATTCAATTACGGAAACTGCCAGCGGGATTTCACCTACATCGACGATATCATAGAAGGGGTGGTCCGGGTGATGGGCGGCGCGCCGGCCCGGGCCGTCGGGGAGGACGGACTCCCTCTGGCGCCCTACGCCGTGTACAACATCGGCGGCGGCACGCCGGAAAATCTGCTGGACTTTATTGACGTGCTCCAGCACGCCCTGGTGGCGGAGGGGCTGCTGCCTGCGGATTACGACTTTGCCGCCCACCGTCAGCTTGTGGGAATGCAGCCGGGTGACGTGCCCGTCACCTACGCCGACAGCACTGCCCTGGAGCGGGACTTCGGCTTCCGCCCCCGGATTGACATCCGCCAGGGCCTGCGCCGCTTTGCCCACTGGTACCGTAATTATACTTCATCCCAGCAAGCGATCTGAAAAAAAGCCCTGCCCCGGCGCTGCCGGGGCAGGACTTTTTGATGCAGGGGCCGGGCGACGTGCCTGTCAGCTCCGTTTTGCCCTGCGCTTGCGAAGCAGCGCGAGAACGTCGTCGATTTCCGAAATACGGAGCAGCTTGTTCATGCCGTAATACAGCGCCACACCCATAACCGCCGCCAGCACCAGGGCCGCGGCGTTCGGCACATGCCACACCCAGAACAGGGCCCTGGGCAGAACGCAGGCCACCGCAGAGGCCAGGAGCACCTTCAGCCCTGTGCCAAGCAGGGCGCCGAAATCCAGCGTGGCGTAGCGCCGGGCTGCGACCATCCGGATCAGGAAGGTGAGAAACGCGGACAAAGACGTGGCCAAAGCCAAGCCGTTGACGCCCCAGAGCCGGATCAGCAGCAGATTCAGCCCCACGTTAATCAGCAGGTTGGCGATGCTGATCCCCATGGGCGTCCGGGTGTCGCCGTAGCCGAAGAACAGATTGTTCAACACCGTGTTGCAGGCGATGAAAAGAATTCCAAGACAGTAACACGCGAACACGCCGGAGGTCAATGCCGCGCTGTTCTGGTCAAAGGAGCCCCGCTGGTACACCACCCCCACCAGCTCCCGGCGGAAGAGCACACAGGCGATGGTCACAGGCACCATCAGCACCTGGAAGATGCTCAGAATTTTTACCAGTAGGCGGCTGAGCTCCTCCCGCTTTTTCAGGGCGATGAGCTCCACCAGCTGGGGATACAGCGCCGTGGAGATGGCCGTGGACAGCAGTCCGCTGAACACATTCATCAGCTTGTGCCCGTAATTCAGACCGGAGATGGTCCCCTCCGGCAGCGCGGAGGCCATGGCCTTGTCCACCAGGGTGTTAAGCTGTGTGACGCCCTCAGAGATCAGCGCAGAGGGCAGCCGCTTGATGATGCGGCGAAAGTCCTCGGATTGAAAGCGGAAGGACGGCCGGAACCGGTACCCCCAATCCACAAAGGGCAGCTCAATCAAAAGGCGGATTGCGCCACCCGCCACCAGTGCGGCGGCCAGAGACTTGATGCCAAACCTGCGGTACAGCAGCAGCGCGCAGACAATGGTGGGCACATGGGAGGCGATTTCCCGGATCTGGCTGCCCAAAAACTTGTTGTGACACTGGAGCACCGAGGCATAGATGGCCGCGTCAAGGATGAAAATATACATGGGCGCGGCGATGCGGACCAGCTCTACACACAGGGTTTTGGTCCTGCCCTGAAAGCCCGGTGCAATCACCGAGACAACCTGCTCAGCAAAGAAAATCAGCAGCACCACTGCGGCCAGAGACGCCATGGAAAAGAACGTGAGCACCTGATCGGTCAGGGCATTGCCCTCCTCCAGCCGACCGGTGGCCAGCTTTTCTTTGTAGATCGGGAGAAAAACATTCCATATGCCCACACTCAACATCGGATACAGCACCGCCTGGATGCTGGAGACCATGTAGTAGGCGTCACTCTGGTAGCTGGTGCCCAGATAGGCTGCGAGAATCGCCTCCGCCAGGAAGGAGGTCAGCTTGGCCAGCACCCCCACCAGGGTGATGACCAGGGTGCCGTGGAGCACCTTTTTGCCGATGGTTGGATTCCCCCGGGGGGCGCCGTCAGAATTATCTCTCATGCAGATCGTTTTTGATCTGAGTGGTGCTGATCTCCGGGGTACGGGGCAGATACACCACTTCGACCCCCTCGTCCCGCAGGAAGTCAAACTTCCCCTTCCAGTCGTCGCCCATGACAAAGGTGTCGATGTGATACTCGTGGACGTCCGTCCGCTTCTGTTCCCAGTTCTCCTCCGGGATGACAAGGTCTACAAACCGGATGGATTCCAGCAGAGCCTTTCGCTGCTCATAGGTAAAATAGCACTTCTTATGCTTTTCATTCCAGTTGAATTCGTCTGTGGACAGCACGACGACCAGGTAATCCCCCAGGGCCTTTGCCCGGCGGAGCAGATTGATGTGCCCGTAGTGGAGAAGATCGAAGGTACCGTATGTGATGACACGTTTCATAATTGCGCTCCTTGCATATGTTTGATGATCAGTTCGCAGATATCCGCCGTGGAATGGTCGGTCTGGGTGGATTGGTACAGGGCCAGGATCTGCCGGTCATTCTCCCGCACGGCCTCGTCGTCCAGACCCAGGATCAGCGTTTTCAGCTCCGCCATGGTGTGCGCCACATAGAATGGCGTCTGCGCCATGTCAAAGATCAGCTGCCGGTCCATGGTGGTGTAGGTTTGGAAGTCGTCCTGGTACAGCAGCACCGGCCTGCCGGTATAGGCAAAATCCCCGGCACAGGAGGAGTAATCTGTCAGCAGCACGTCAGAGATCAAAAGCAGCTCGGTCATATCCCGGTATTTTGTGACGTCTATCACCCGGGCGCTGCGCCCTGTGTTCTCCAGGGTAATTTTCTTGCCGCCGTGGGCCCGCTTGAGACAAACCCACTGCCCGCCGTATCTCTGCTCCAGGGCGTCCAGCACCTGCAGCAGGTCGATGTCTGTGCCGATGTTGCCGTTGTCCAGCTTATGGTCCCGAAATGTAGGAGCATAGGTCAGCACCCGCACATCGGGTCCCAGCCCCAGGGCCTGCCGGATGGGGGTGCAGTCCGGCGCAGGGTGCAGCAGGATGTCATTGCGCGGCAGACCTGTGGAGAGGACCTTGCCCTGATAGCCCACCGACCGCCGCCAGATTTCGGTAAACAGGGCCGAGCCGGTCATGAAATAATCGCACAGCTTGTCCTCGGAGAACCGGCGGCCGGCAGTGCGCCTGCGGTACAGCGGGTTGGACTTTGCCGCGTCGTTGGCGATTTTTTTAAAGGGCTTGTCCCCGTGCCAGACCTGGATATAGAGCTGATCGTCCCGCTTTCTTGTTCCCTGGGGGATCAGATAGTTGAATACCCACACCGCACTGGTGGCCAGGGCCCGGTAATAGGCCTCAGACTCAAACTGCACCGGTGTGATATAGGCAGGCAGCTCCTCCAGAAATTCGCGGTCCCGGCAGACCCAGATCATACGGGCTTCCGGCCGGTGCAGACGGAGATATTCCGCAATGGGCTTGCAGCTGTCGTTGAATCTGCCCTCAGTGGTGGCAAGCAGGATCTGATTTCTCTGGGTAGGCAGGGTGTCCCATTTTTTCAGCTGCCTGACTGCCCGGGCCTCCCGCAGCCGATACCCCAGCCTTGGGAGCAGGGGGATCTGCTTCAGAAAGTGTTTGATTCTGATATCCAAGCCTGAAACCTCCTTCGGTACATCCTGTCCGGGGAATGCAAAGCACCACTATATACTACTGTCATATGTCCCGGTTTATGTTTGGTAAGAGTCCGCGGGAATCCTGCCTGCCGATGGACTGCAGCCATTGCAAATGCTCTTGGTTTTGGATTTCGGTCTGCTCCAGGAACATGGCCGCCAAAAGCAGCCACAGCAGGGTGTTTCGGATTCCGTTGTGGGTCATCGAGTAGAGCAGCAGGCCCAGCAGAATCTGCGCGCTCTGCAGAAAATGCTTCTTCCGGCCCATGCACCTGCCAAACAGATAAAGATATCCAAACAGGCCGACGACCCCGTAGCAGGTCAGCAGAGAGATAAAGGTGGAATGGACCTCGGTGTTGTTCTTGATGACAAATCTCTCATAAGCGCCCTCTCCGGTACCCCAGAGCAGGTGGGGCAGCATCTCCAGCACCCGGGCATAGCCTCTGCCCTCGGAAAGGCTGGAGTCGTTCTCGCTCATCATATTCAGCATTCTCTTCCGCAGCTCAATAATGATGGGATAGCGCACGACCAGGTCGCTCTCAGAGAAGAACAGAATATACACCGTAATACCGGCCAGGGCAATGAGGAAAAAGCGCAGCACCAGCTGCCAGGCGGAGTGATTGGCCCGATAGAGCAGAATCAGCACAAGCAGCTCCACAAAGAAGCCCACAATGGCCGCCTTGGACAGGGATACCACTGTGGCCCAAAAGGCGACGAGCAGAATGGTGAGCTGGGCAAAGCGGCCGATCCGGTTTTTGCAGACCAGCAGCGCGGTAAGCATGATCAGCCCGTAATAGCCCAGCTGATTGGGGTTGTTGAAAAAGCCGGTGGTTCTGATGCCGGTGCCGCCCACATAGACAATGCCCACCGCCGTGACCAGAACGGAGAATAAGCAGCCCAGGCCGATGGACCGCTTCACCTTGTCCGCTCCGATCTCCTCGCCGATGCAGATACAGGTGGCAAAAGCAAGAAAGTTAAAGACATAATAAGCTGTTTGCCGGTTCATGTTCATGTCACCGGTGACAATGCTCCAGATCATATTGTCCAGCGCCTGGTAGCACAGCAATCCCGCAAAGAACAGGAGGATCTGCTTGCTGGGGCGGCTCATCGTCAGCACGCCCCTGGTTTTCAGCAGGAACAGCGCGATAAAGCCCAGAAGCACAATATCGCAGATCTGCAGTGAGCCGGAATCGTTGAGATACAGAGGCTTCAGCGTAAAATACAGCACCAGGGCGATCCCGGGGCCCAGTGCCTTCGGATGATTCTGTTTCAGCAATGTAGTTCCTTTCAGCAAAGCGGAGCGTCCTGCCGCCTATCGAAACCGGCGCTCAGCCAACTTTTGGTTGATCCAGATCCACTTTTGACGCAGCGGGCTGGCAAAAAACTGCTTCAGCTTCCCCTTGCGAAAGGCGGAAAGCTGCGCGGCGTCTGCCTCGGCGCTGACAAACTCGGAATGGCGGCGCAGCTCCTCCTCAGTGGGAATGCCTGGCTGCTTGGGCACAAAACGGTCGCTCAGGATATAAAAGCAATCCCCGGGCAGGCCGGCCTGAAACCGCCGCTTCTGCACATGAATATAGACGTACTCCTGTGTGCGCACCTGCCCGGCGTCCAGCCAGGCGCGCAGCACGGCGCCGTTTTCATAATAGAACACCTGGCAGGGCGCATTTGGCTGCCTGGAGGCGGTAAGCCGCTTGATCCTGCAGGAGATATCCGCCATATCCTCTCTGGCATAGGTATCCACACCCTGTTTTTTGCAAATCAGCATTTGGCCGCAGTGCTCGTCAAAGGAATAGCACTCCGGAGTGGAATACACCGTGCGATAGGAAAATTTGCCGCCCTTCTGCATAAACATCTGCCGCATCCGGGGGGTGTTGCGGTAAAGCGTCAGGTGGCCCAGGCGGTAAATCTGCTCCCTGCCCGCCTCCATCGGCTCCCGCAGAAAGTGCATCAGCCGGCCGAACAGCAGATCTACGTCGCAATAGCCCCAGTAGTCATAGGGTCGGAGCAGCTCCTCAAAAATGTAGCCGTAGGCGGGCTTGAAATCGGTGAGCTTATAAGGCGAGGAGATGTTCACCGGGAAAGGAAATCCGGCCTGAATGGTCCGGACCATCTCCTCCCAGGTGACAGGCACAATGTGCACGTTTTCGGGCGCAGCACCGCGAATCTCCCCGTCGGTGAACAGGTAAAATCCACCTCCGGGTTTTTGGCGCAGGAGCGCAGCCACAGCGAAAAGTAATTGGGAAGGGTTCCGAAATAGCAGTTCAACAGGGCAAGACGCATACTCCGCCTCCATTCTTACGCCCGGGAGAGCAGCGCTTTGATTTTCTCCAGATAGGCATCCACCACGATGGTCCTGGAAAAGTGGGCGGAAACGTACGCCCTGCCCTGCTCCCCCATCCGGGCCCGTTCGGCCTGGCTGAGCCGGAGGAAGCGGCGGATCCGGTCCACCAGGGCGTCCACGTCCTCGCCGGGATAAATCCAGCCGCTGGTGCCGTCCACCACGGTCTCTTTGCAGCCGGGGTTGTCTGTGGTGATAATGGGCCGGCCGGAGCTGGCATTTTCCAGCAGCACGTTGCTCATTCCCTCGCCGTAGGTGGAGGGGTGAATGATGCAGTGGGACCGGGCGATCCACGGCCGCACGTCCTTTTGGCTGCCCCGGTAAGATACGATTCCCCGGGCCTCCAGCGCCCGGAGGGTATCGGCGTAATGGCTTTCGGTGGGCTCAATAAAGCCGATCATATTGAACTCCGTCTGGGGATACTCGGCGTGAATGCGCTCTGCCGCGGCCATATAGTCGTCCACCCGCTTGTCGCGGAGAATCCTGCCGATGTAGTTAAAGACGACCTTCTCCCCATGGACGCCGTCGCCCCCCTCGGGGTACGGACGCAGGGGGAAGCGGTCTGTATTCACCCCGCTGCCGGGGATCAGGCGGCACTCGCCGCGCACCATGTCCAGGCTGCGGGCAAGCTCCATATTGGTGCTGTTTTGGAACATCACGCAGGCCGACCCCCGGTAGGCGCGGCGGAACAGCCACAGGATCAAGGCCTTTTTCACGCCGCTCTGCCCCAGGGCGGAGCCGAAGCCCGTGACGTTGTTGATCACCGGGATGCCCATCTGATGGGCAGCCAGGCTGGCATACACGTTGGGCTTTGCCGTGTAAGTGAGGATGACCGCCGGCTTCCATTTGCGAAAAAGGCCGGCATAGTGCAGCAGCAGCTTGCCGTCACGCAGGACGTTGGTCCCTCTGCGGTCGATATCGGGGTTGTCATATAGAAAATCCCGCCCTTTTTTGAGTCCGTAATCCTCGTCAAGTGCCTCAAATTTCGGGCCATCCGGGCAGGAAATCAGCAGACGGTAGCCTGCGTCCAGAATGCCGCGGAGCAGCTCCAGCCGGAAGCAGTATACATCGTCGTCGTTGTTGGTGAGAAGCGCAATCAGCGGGCGTTCATTCATGGAAGGTCTCCTTTTCACCGGGCTGTGCGGGGTATTGCCGGCCAAGCATGGCAGCCACGGTCCGCACCATGGTGCGAAGCTCTCCCAGCAGGGAGAATCGGCCCACGGCCAGCAGGTTCCACTGCATCTTTGCAGGCAGAACACGGCTCAGATAAGCCGCGTCCACATCCTCGGCGCCCCGCAGCAGGACGTCCTCGTCCTTAAAGCGGATGCTGGCCTCGCTGGTAATGCCGGCGGGCAGCAGCAGGGTGGCCATATACTCGGGCCGGTACTGGGCCACGTACTTCGGCACCTCGGGCCGGGTGCCCACAAAGGACATATTCCCTGCCAGCACATCCAGCAGCTGGGGCAGCTCATCCAGCCGCAGCCGCCTGAGCCCGGCGCCTACCGCCGTGATTCTGGGGTCCCGGTCCACGGTCACCGCGGCGCCCAGGCGCTCGGCATCCGTGACCATAGTGCGGAACTTATGGATCCGGAAGAGCTTTCCGTTGGTCGTCACCCGCTGCTGGCGGAAAATCACGGGCCCCTTGCTCTCGGCGCGGATGAGAATTGCAATGACAAGCATGGGAACGGCCAGCAAAACAAGCAAGACCAGCGATACAAGCACGTCAAACAGCCGCTTCACCGCAAGGGCAAACCGGTGCCGCCGCAGGCTCTCATAGTAGGGCCTGACCGCGTCAGTGCGCATGGATTGAGGCAGGGCGTCCCATTGTTTCAACATACGGTGTTCTCCATCCTTGGGGAATTCTCAGTCAGTCAGATAAGGGGTGACCACATCCTGAAACACCCGGGTGACATAGTCCAGGTTTTCATCGGTCAGCAGGGTGTGGAAGGGCAGGGTGATCAGATTGTGATAGTAGTCGTAGGAATTGGGGAATTCCTCGGTGACGGGTCTGCCGGTGCGATATGCCGTCATCATGGGCAGAGGCTTGTAGTGGACGTTGGTCATCACCCCGCGCCGGGCCATTTCCTCAATGATGGCGTTGCGCTCCGTCTCCCCGATGCCGGGGATCCGGGTGAGATACAGGTGATTGCTGCTGTTCATGGCGCCGGTGTGGTGTATCATGTGGAACACGCCCAGCTCGTCGCAGGCGGCGTCATATTTTTTCAGCATCTGCACCCGGCGGTCCAGCAGGGACGGGTACCGGTCCAGCTGGCGCAGGCCGATGCCGGCCATAATATCCGTCATATTGCACTTGTACCAGGGGCCCATCACGTCATACTCCCAGGTGCCTACCCGGGTCTTGTCCAGGGCGTCCTTGGTCTGCCCGTGGAGGGAAAGCATCTGGTAGTACCGGTACAGCTCGGCATTGTCGATTCCGGGCAGGGGCAGCCAGGTAGCGGCGCCGCCCTCGGCCGTGGTGAAGTTCTTCACCGCGTGGAAGCTGAAGCTGGTGAAATCCGCAATCTGGCCGCAGCGCAGGCGCTGCCCGTTTACGATTCGGTCCGCGCCCAGACTGTGGGCGCTGTCGGCCACCACAGCGACCCTGCCGATGGCGGACTGAATCCGGGAGGAGAGGTCCGACAGGCTGTCACTGTGATCCTCCAGGGGGCGGAACAGGGCCTGCTTCTGCTTTACAATCTCAAAGACTTTGTCGTAGTCGCAGACGATGCCGCCCAAATCCACGCAGACAATGGCCTTGGTGCGCGGGGTAATGGCCCTTGCAACCAGGTCATAGTCCATTTCTGGCATATGCGAGTCCGGCGCGCCGTCCTTGCGGCAGTCCACAAACACCACCTTTGCGCCGCAGTGCACGGCGGCAGACGCAGTGGCAGTGTAGGTGTAGGCCGGCACAATGACCTCGTCCCCGGGCCGGATGCCCAGCAGCCGCAGGTTCAGCTCCTCTGCCGCGGTGGCAGAGCTCAGGCAGACCACCCGGTTGCTGTAATGGGCTTGATTGTCCGGGGTGTCGCAGTCAACGTCCACCCGGCCGGTCTCGATGTAGGCCGCAAGCCGCCGCTCCAGCAGCTTGGTTCTGGGACCGGTGGTAATCCATCCGGAGCGCAAAACCCGGATGACTTCTTCTATTTCGTATTCACCCACGTCCGGCGGGCTGAAAGGAATGTGTTGATACAAGATGAATTCCCCCAATACAGGATAAACTCTTTTCACTTGCTTCGGGGTCAGTGCTCATAGAGCTTTAGCTGGGCATACAGCTGCTGCCGCTCCTTGGTGGCATCCAGCAGTCCCGTCAGCCGCAGCTTGGGCGCCTCTCCCCTGGCGGAACGGCGCAGATATTTCACGCCCACATAGGCCCAGCCCACCGGCAGCAGCACCCGCTTCTGCTCCAGGCCAGGCAGGTGCTGGATGGCCCGGCGGTTGAGCAGGCTGATCAGATTGCCCATCCGGCCGCCCTGCTGCACCCTTCTGGATTCGATGTTCCGCATGAGCTTTGCCTGGTTCATTCTGTTCTCGTCCTTGCTGCCGAAATTGCCGCTGTCGAAAATGTCCTGCAGAAGGCCCCGGGTGAGCGCCGGGGATGTATCCTGGCAATACGCCCGGTCAGGCGAGCCAAAATAGCGGCAGCCCAGGGCGGTAAGGGTCCTTGCAAACTGCCAAAGCCCCGCCTGCTTGAGAGGCTGGGCAAACAGGGAGAGAAATTCCTCCTCGGAAAAGCTGCTTTCAAACAGCAGCCAGTCCAGCAGATGGCGCAATCCGATGCCCCCCGCAGTGAGATGGTTGGCGGTGTGCACCAGCAGGATCAGCCCGTGATGCAGGGCGCAGGGCCCCATCATTTGGATCCCGTTGACACACAGCGGCCGGGCCCTTTGCACTACCCCGTCCAATAGTCCATGAATCTCCTCTGCGTCCACCGTGGGGAGCCCCGGTGCGCACCAGTGCATCTCCCACTCGATGGAATCCTGGGTATAGGTCCAGTGGTGGGCATGGCGGATGGACTGGGGATCGGGCACAAAGCCCTGGGCCAGCAGCAGCTCGTGGGTCCGCTGCCGATCGGACAGGTCGATGAGAAAATCCACATCCCCCATCACCCGTTCGCCGGGCTCAGGGTAATACTGGGCGGAGACACAGCCCTTGAGACAGGCATAAGGGATCCCGGCGTCGGTCAACAGGGTATGCAGTCTGCCGTGGGAGGCGCTGATCCGCAGATTTCCCCCCAACAGCCGGAGATATTTGGGGGTCCAGGCTCCCTGCACCGCCTGGGGCAGAAAAGGGCTGACCTGCCGGAAGATGTGGGGCAGCACGGTTTGGGCGTCGGCCTCACAGAGCACGGCCTCCCAGTTCACGTTCCCGGCCGGCCGGAATGGCGCGCCGAACAGTCCGGCAGACAGGGCGTCCAGCAGAGTCTGCTGCTCGGGGGAAAGGACGTCTTGGGTGTCAATTGCCATATCCGTCCCTCCCTTCTGTCAGATCGGCGCATCGACCGCAGGCCCGGCCGGGACGGCGGCCGGGCCGGGCATTTATGTGTAGATATTATCGCTTTGAGAAAACTCTGTCAACATAAAACGGCGCGGTGGGAAAAATTTGTGGCCCATTGCGCTGTTCTATTTTGCCGACAGATCCACCTTGTGGCGCAAAATGGAATACGCCGGTACGGGCTGAGGCAGGGGCATGGTGAACACCGCCTGGGGGGTGCGGACCTCCTGCACGGGGGTCCCCTCGGCGTCATGCAGGTCCCGGGCCACAAGGCTCACAGGGCGCAGATCCGGTCCCACCAGCTCCAGGGTCTCGCCGGCGGCAAACTTGTTCCGCAGGCTCAGGGTGGCCAGGCCGTTTTCGTCGCAGGCGGTGACGATGGCCACCACCTGGTACTCCCGGATGTAGCGGGAGTCCTCATAATACTGCCCGGGCTCGCCGTAGTAGAAGCCTGTGGAGTAGTGCCGGTGGGAGACCTTTTCGACTTCATCCCGCCACACCGGGTCCACAGGCCGGCCCGCAGCCACGTCGTCCAGCACATGGCGGTAGGCCCCGGTGACAATGGCCGCGTAATAGGCGCTCTTGGCCCGGCCCTCCAGCTTGATGCAGTCCACCCCCACGGCCATCAGGTCGTCCAGGTGGTCGATCATGCACATATCCCGGGAGTTCATGATATAGGTGCCCTTCTCGTCCTCAAACACCGGGAAATACTCCCCCGGCCGCTTCTGCTCCACCAGGGCGTACTGGTACCGGCAGGGCTGGGCGCAGGCGCCCCGGTTGGAGTCCCGGCCGGTCATGTAGTTGGACAGCAGACACCTGCCCGAGTACGACACGCACATGGCCCCGTGGGCAAAGACCTCCAGCTCCAGGCCGGAGGGGGCCTTGGCCCGGATCTCCGCAATCTCGGCCAGGGACAGCTCTCTGGCCAGCACCACCCTGGACGCGCCCAGCTCGTACCAGGCCGCCGCAGAGGCGTAATTGGCCACCGACACCTGGGTGGAGATGTGCCGCTGGCAGTGGGGCGCGTAGCGCTCCGCCATGCGGAAGGCCCCCAGATCCGCCAGGATCAGGGCGTCCACCCCGGCGGCGTCCAGCAGCTCCAGGTGGGCCGGCAGGGCCGGCAGCTCGCTGCTGCGGGCCATGGTGTTTACGGTGACGTGAACCTTTACGTCGTGACTGTGGGCCAGCGCCACCGCCTTGGGCAGCTCCTCGGGGGTAAAGTTGCCCGCAAAGGAGCGCATACCAAAGCTGGTGCCGGCCAGATACACTGCGTCGGCGCCGTAGCGGATGGCCATATTGAGCTTTTCCATGTCCCCGGCGGGACTGAGCAGCTCCGGTTTTTTCAGGTATTTCATGCAAGGGTCCTCCCCTACTCAGGGCGCTTGGGTCTCCGCTTCGGTTGACTCTGCGGTCTCTTCCTCGGTCTGGGCCGGGGCCAGGTCGGCGTAGCCGGCGGGGATGATGTCCTGGTACTGGTCGCTGTTGATAAACTCCTCAAAGCCCTCCTGGGTTTCAAAGAAGTGGTTTACCCCGTCCACACCGGTGGCAAAGTAGTAATAATTGGTATCCTCGGGGTACAGCACCGCCCGGATGGAGTTCATGCCCGGGTTGCAGATGGGCCCCTTGGGGATGCCGGGATAGCGGTAGGTATTGTACGGGCTGTCCAGATTGGTGGAGAAGCTCTCCCCCAGCAGCATGGCCCCGTAGTACACGGTGGAGTCCATGCCCAGCATTTTGTCGTTCCAGTTGTTCAGACGGTTGTACATGACGGAGGCGATCTTGCCGCGCTCATCGTCGTTGGCGGCCTCGGCCTCTACAATGGAGGCCAGGGTGAGAATCTGCTGCAGGGAGTAGCCGCTCTCATTCACCGCGTCCATGTACTCGTCGTCCATCTTCACGTTGAAGTTCCGCAGCAGCCTTGCCAGGACGTTCTCCGGGTCGTCCTTGAGATAGAACTCGTAGGTATCCGGGAACAGGTAGCCCTCCAGCCGGTTGTTGGCCCCGTAGGGCAGCCGGCGCAGGAAGTCGTAGTCAAACTTGTACTGGGCGCAGGCCTCCTCCAGCCGCTCCTTGGAGCAGACGCCGTTTTTCTCCAGCAGGTCAAAGATTTCGTAGCTGTTGGCGCCCTCTACAATCATCAGGGTGATGGTCTCCCGGCGGCCGGCGCTGGCCATCAGACTGTTCACAATGGCGTGGTAGTCGTAGGTCATGTTGACGGTGTAGTTGCCGGGGTCAAAGTAGTGCTCAGAGCCCGTGACCTTGCAGTAGAGCTTAAAGAGCCATTCGTACTCGATGAGCCCCGCCTGCTTCAGGCTGGCGGCAATGTCGTCCAGGTTGTCGTTTTCGTTGATGATCACCTCGGCGTCCTGATTGGGCCTGGTGAGAGCCAGCACGTCGTCGGCCATTTTCCAGCCCACCTTGGCGCAAAGCACCCCGATGGCCACCGTAACCGCCAGATAGATGGCGATTTTGATCAGCTTGGGAAAACGGATTTTTTTGATGCGGAATCTGCGCCGGACAGGGGCCGGGGGCAGCTGCTCGTCCTGGGCAGGCTCTTCGTAATCGCCGTAATCGTCAAAGGCGTTGCCGAAGTCCGGCTCAAAGCTGTCGTCCCCGCTGCCGGGAACCTGGTTGCCCGCGGGGACAAAGCCCTGTTCGCTGCCCTCCAGCAGCCGGTCAAGGGAGTCCTCCGGGCGGCGGTTTTGTTCGTTCATTGCTGCAGCTCCTTACACATAGACCACTTGCTTGGCGATTTCCATGGCGGCCTCCCGGCCCTTCAGGGCGGCAATCAGCTCCAGGCCGAAGTCCAGGGAGCTGCCGGCGGCCCGGCCGGTGATCAGCTTGTCCACCGTGACGGTGGATGCGTTTTCCATCTTGGCCTTGCCCATCTCGCTCTCGCAGCCGGGGTAGCAGGTGGCGGGGCCGATGCCCACAATGCCCAGCTCCGCCAAAATGGTGGGGGCGGCGCAGATGGCCGCCACATAGCGGCCCTCCTCCCAGGCCCGCCGGGTGAGCTCCAGGGCCTTGGCACAGGCGCGGATGGACCGCACGCCGCCCCGGCCGCCGGGGAGCATCAGCAGCTCCAGGTTTTCAAAGTCGACCTCGTCCAGGGTGCAGTCGGCCTGCACCCGGATGCGGTGGGAGCCCGTGACCAGGGGGTCTTTGGTCAGGGTGACAAGACGGACCTCCAGGCCGGCCCGGCGCATCAGGTCGCAGGGGGCCAGGGCTTCGGTTTCTTCAAATCCGGCACCAAGTAAAATGTATACCATAATTCATCCCTCCAGGCATTTTTCCACCAGGGCATAGATCTCTTCGTGAATGTCCTCGATGGAGCGCATCTGATCGTCCTTGTTGGCGCAGTGGATCACCGTCCAGCCGTAGTACCGGGCGGCCTCCAGGCCGGTTTTGCGGCACAGGCGGAGATAATCCATGTTCTGCTCGTGAATGTCGGCGTGGGTGTGGCTGAGGTGCTCCCGCTTGCGCATCAGCTGTTCGGTGATATGGGTGGGGACGTCCAGGTAGACCACCAGATCCGGGCGGGGCAGACCCATGTGGTCGTATTCCAGCTCATAGAGCCATTTGAAAAACTGTTTGCGGGTCTCATCCGGCTCTTTTGAGGCCTGATGCACCGCGTTGGAGGTGGTGTACCGGTCGGACAGGACCAGTCCCCCCTGCTGATAATAGCCGCCCCAGACCTTACGGAAGGAGGCGAACCGGTCCACCGCGTAGAAGGTGGAGGCGGCATAGGCGTTTACGTCCGAGGGGCTGGTACCGAACTCTCCGCCCAGGTACATCCGGATCAGCGCGGAGCTGGGCTCGGAGTACTGGGGAAAGACCAGGGTGCGGAACTCAGTGCCCTCGTTTTGAAGACGGCGGGTGAGCAGCTGGAACTGGGTGGACTTGCCGGACCCGTCGGTGCCCTCAAAGACGATCAGTTTACCCATGATTTCCCTTCTTTCTCCACCGCAGAGCGGCCAGAATAAACTTTGGCAGACGCATCATCCGCCCGAGCCGCCGGGGCTCCTTGAGCAGACGGTAGAACCACTCCAGATTCAGCCGGATCATCCAGCCGGGAGCCCGCTTCACCGTGCCGGCAAAGCCGTCCAGACTGCCGCCCAGCCCGGCCATCAGCCGCACGGAGGTGAGCTCCTGCCGGTGGGCAGCCATAAACCGCTCCTGCTTGGGCGCCCCCAGGCACACAAACAGAGCCTGGGCCCCGGAGTCGTTGATGGCCGCAATCACCGGGCCCTCGTCTTTGAAATAGCCGTCTGCCATGCCCACGATGCGCAGCCCCGGGGCCTGCTGCCGCATCTTTTCCGCGGCCAGCTGGGCGATGCCGGGCTTGCCCCCCAGCAGATACAGCCCTGTGCCCCGGCGGGCAAAGACCTGCAGCATCCCGGCGGCCCAGTCAATGCCGGCCACCTTTTGCTTCAGGGGCGTTTTGATCAGCTTGGCCCCCAGCACCACCCCGGCGCCGTCGGGCAGCACCAGCTGGGCACTGTTTAACAGGCTGCGGAAGTCCTCGTCGTGCATGGCCTCATAAGCGATTTCGGCATTGGGCGTCACCACCATGGCGGCGGTGTCGCCGCCCAGCAGCGCCTCGCCCAGGGCAATGGCCTGGTCCATGGTGACGTTGTCATAGCCCACGCCCATAATATCGGTTTTCATATGCAGTTTCCTCATACTATTTGCTGTTGATAAAAACGCGCATGTGCACAAAGTGCCCACTTTGAAACATTATACTAAATTCCTGCCCGGATTGCAAGAACCAGTTTTCATTTGGCGGTGAAAAGCGTCTTCTCCCTGCCCCGGCCGGGCATGGGCCTGGGCGGCGCGGCAGGGCCCGATTTTGGCAGATTGACATTCCCGATGCCGTCTGTTATAATCCAAATGAGGCGTAATTGCCTTAAAAATCTCTGTCACGGAGGGAATCCCCATGCACAAACATCTGCATATCCTTCTGAGCGTCGCGCTCTGCCTCGCCCTTTTGGCCGGGCTGTGCCCCGCACAAAGGGCACAGGCACTGAGCTTCGCGGAAAAATATCCGGACCAGCACTTCCGCGAGACCTTTGAGCCCGACCGGCCCATGACCGTGGAGGAGCTGATGGTGATGACCACCTGCCGGGCCCAGTACCTGGACGGCGTGTCCGGCACGGCCCCGGCGGACAAGACCGGCCATCGGCCCTCCCCCTGGGCGGAGCCCTATGTGCTCGCCCTGTACCAGAAAAACCGGTTTGACCCCGCCCTGGTGGACTATCACGCCCCGGCCACCCTGGGCTTCTACATGGAGTTCCTGGCCCGGAGCAAATATCTCAACCCCTTTGACGCCGCCAACCTCTACACCTTTACCGGCACCGAGGACTACACCGCCGAGCAGAAGCTGCTGCTGTGCCAGGCGGTGGACTACGGCTTTGTGCCCTACACCCAGGGCATGGACGTCACCCAGGCCAACCTGCTGCGCCGGGACGCCTACACCAAATATCTCATCCCCTCCGGCGAGGTGCAGCCCGTGCGGGGCATCGCCCACCGCACCACCACCTACCCCTGGTCCATGACCAGCTTTGAGGACACCTGGAATTATTACGACGAGACCAAGGACGACGCAGGCAGAGCCCAGCTTGAGACCCTGCGGCGCAACAAGGACAACTTCAACCTGGTGAATCTGAACGTCTTTCTCCTGCGCCGGGACGGCACCGACGGCAGCTTTGTGGACAACAGCGCCGTATACGCCCAGGACCCTGTGGCGGGTAAGCAGGTGCACCGGGAACTCATCGACTTCTGTCACAGTGAGGACATCAAGATCCTGTGCGGGGTGTATAACTACTTCAGCCCCGTCACGCTGCAGGCCATGCAGGCGGACCCCTCCGCCGTGGGCCGGGTGGCCGACGAGCTGGTGGGCTACGTGGACAAGTACGGCTTTGACGGCATTGACCTGGACATTGAGATGTTTGAAAACACCTACCGCGCCCAGTACTCCGCCCTGCTGCAGGCCCTGGACGTCCGGCTGCACGACGCCTCCAGGCAGAAGCTGCTGGTGGCCACCGCAGGGGCCTATCTGAAAACCGCAGACATGGAAAAGGGCTTTTACGACTACAACGTGCTGCGCGATACCTGCGACCTGGTGAGCGTGATTCTCTACGATGAGCACTCGGCCAGAGGCTACAACGCTGCAGCTTCCTCCGGCGCGGGGGCCGCGGCCCTGGAACAGCGCATCGGCGTGGTGAGCACCTGGCAGTACGTCAGGCGCTGCGCGGTGTACGCCGCGGTGATGCTGGGCGAGGACAAGGCCATGGTCAGCGTGAGCAGCTACGGCGTGGATTTTGACACCACTGCCAGCCATGCAACGATTATCAGCCACGGCCGGATCCGCGACCTGCTGAATACCTACAATCCCGAGATCAGCACCGGCGGCGAGCTGGTGGACGGGGCGTGGTTTGCATACACCGAGGACGGCCACTCCCACCGGGTGTATTACGAATCCGAGCAGGGGCTGAAAAACCGGCTGGATCTGGCCACCCGGTTTGGCATGGCGGGGGTGAACGTCTTTTGCGCCCAGTACGACCAGCCGGAGATTTTCAACCTTATGGGTGCCAAGCTGATGGATCTGCCCTTCCGGGACGTGGAGCGGGGCTTCTACTACGAGCCCCTGCGCTGGGCCCTGGCAAACGGCATCACCACCGGCACCTCCCCCAACACCTTCAGCCCCAACGGCACCTGCACCCGGGGCCAGGTGGTCACCTTCCTGTGGCGGACCGCCGGCAGCCCGGAGCCCAACTCGGCGGAAAATCCCTTTATAGACGTAGCCCCCGGGGCCTTCTACTACAAGGCGGTGCTCTGGGCGGTGGAAAACGGCATCACCAACGGGCTGAGCGCCGACAGCTTCGGTCCGGCGGCAAACTGCACCCGGGGTCAGGTGGTCACCTTCCTGTACCGCTTTGCCGGCAAGCCCGAGGTAAAGGCGCAGACCAACCCCTTTGCCGACGTTGGCGATACCGCCTTCTACTACACCCCGGTGCTGTGGGCGGTGGAAAACGGCGTGACCAACGGCATCACCGCCGTCAGCTTCGGCCCGGCCAACATGTGCACCCGGGCCCAGGTGGTCACCTTCCTGTACCGCTGCGCCGGAAAAGAATCCAAAACGTGAAAAAAACCCGGCTTTTTTCGTCAGATTCACCGAAAAAGCGAAAAAACTTTGTTTTTCCATTTACAAAACCAAAAAAGAATGGTATATTAGATGCGTCAAAAAATGGGACACGGTCCCTTTGATTAGGAGGTAATTCCATTGCAACGTAAATTCAAAACCATGGACGGCAATACCGCTGCCGCTCATGTCAGCTACGC
>DFIE01000089.1 GCA_002372735.1 Clostridiales bacterium UBA3705 | reverse complement strand
GGTGGTGACGACGTAGGTGGTGTTCACGGTCTCCTCGACCACATGGGTCTCGTCGTTGGCGCAGATCACCTTGGCGGTGACGGTGGCGTTGTCCTCGCTCCAGGTGTAGGTGGGAGTGCCCCAGGCGTGGCCGGTGGCGGGGATGGCCTTGGTCTCACGGGAGATCTCGGCGCCACAGACGGTGCAGTAGATGACCTCATCGTAGCTGCCCTGTTCTTCACAGGTGGCGGGAATCTCGTTCTCGCGGACGGGCTCGCCGGGGGTGTGACCGGTGGCATCCAGGGCCACGGTCTTGGTCTGGGTCTGGAAGAGCTCGCTCGTAAACTCCGCGGTGAAGACCCGGTTGCCGGCTGCGGTGCAGCTGGGGGCGGGATCGTCCACATAGGTGGTGTTTACGGTCTCTTCGATGCTATGGGTCTCGTCGTTGGCGCAGATCACCTTGGCGGTGACGGTGGCGTTGTCCTCGCTCCAGGTGTAGGTGGGTTCACCGTAAGCATGGCCGGTGGCGGGCAGGACCCGGGTCTCGGTCTCGTTGCAGCGGGCGCAGGTGCGGGTCTCCACCCCGTCGGTCTCGCAGGCGGCGGGGGTGGTCACAGTCCACTCGCCCCAGTCGTGACCCAGGGCGGGCAGGACGACGGTTTGAGGCTCAGCGGTGAACTTGCCGGTGTAGGTCTCAGCACCGGCCTCGGTACAGGTAGGCGCGGTGGTCTGCTTGGAGCTGACGGGCCAGAAGTCCAGAGCGGGGGATGCCACGCCCATGTTGGTGGCATAATAGATCACATAGTCCTTGTCGCCGGCGTCGGTGACGTAGCTCAGATCCATGGTCTGGTTGCCGGAGCCGTCGTTGCCGTTGTTGAAAATCACGGTCTGATACACCGCGGGATCCAGCTCGATGCTGTAGTAGGGGTGGGTGCTGGGATTGGTCTCTGCGTCACAGACGGCCTGGTCGTCGCTCTCCAGCTTGACACCGGGCCAGGCGGCGTTCGCGGCCTCGTTTGCCCCAAAGGCATAGGCGTAAATCTCGCTGTTGTTGTCCTTGTCGATGAAGTAGACGGTGATGGTCCGGGGCTCCGGGGCCTCGATCACAGTGGTGTACACCAGGCTGCCGGGGGTTCCCTCGCCGGTCTGCCGGTACAGGAAGACCGGCTGCTGGTTGGGGTTGGAGGCATAGCAGGCAAAGAGCTTGCTGCTGGGGTTATACTGGAGTATATTGCGGGTATTGGCGCCCTGGGCAGTCAGCGTCGCCTGGTTGTCTGTAATGGAAATGCTCCAGGAGCCGTTGTCATCCAGCTCTTCCTCGGTACGGAGCCAGTTCTTGCTGGAGGATGCGGCGTACAGGTAACCGTTGTTGGCGGGGTCATAGAGGCTGTAGGTGCCCTCAATGGTGCCGGCGCCCAGGGTCAGGATGGCGGTGTCCTCGGCAGGCGTATAAGTGGTGCAGTCCTCGCTCTTGGCGCCCACGGCCACACCGCGGTTGTTTGGCTTCTGCTCAGTGCTCAGAGAGTTGTTCATCTCACTGCCGCCGTTCTCGGTGATCAGAATCTGATCCCCCAGGACCAGCTCTGCCGGGTCGGTGACCAGGGTATACTCGCCGGGGGTGCCGGCCTCGCCGGTCTGATAGAGGGCATAGAGAGTGATCTCCGCGGCAGCGGTGTAGTGGGCGCCGCCGGCCAGGTATTCGGGTCTGGTGCTGACGTTGTCCACCTCGGCATCGGTCCAGCCCAGGAAGGTGTAGCCCTCGGGGGCCTGGGCAGTGGGCAGGGTGATGCCGGTGAGGGTGTTGGAGGTCATGTCCTCCACAGGGTCCACGCCCTGGGGCACGCTGAAGTGCACCACATAGTCCTGCCCCACAGGGGCCTGGGCCTCGCCCTTCTTGTACAGGGCCACAGGATCCAGGGTGCTATCATTTCCATAGGCCGAGAAGCGCTCCTGGCCGGAGGTGGCGTTGTAGCGCAGCAGACGGTTGTCGCAGGTGATCCGCAGGCTGGTCTCTCCGCTCTCTTCCTCGGTGGTGAAGCTGATGGTCCAATCGGAGGGCTCCGCGTTGAGATACAGCTTGTTGTCGCTGGCGGCAGGGGCCAGATACTTGGTGTCATAGGCAAAGGTGTAGGTGCCCTCTGCGCTGCCCTGGCCCAGGGTAAACACCAGCGCGTCAGCGGAAACCAGAACCTTGTTCTCAATGGCCGCGTCTACGGAGGTGAGATAGTGACCGGTGTGCATGGGGCCGGCCGCCTGGGAATCCACCAGGCCGTCCACGCCCTCGTAGGCGAAGACGATTTCGTCGCCCGGGGTCAGGTCCGCCAGGGATTCTACCTTAATGAAGGTATCCGTGCCGCCGACTGCAGGCTGATGGCCGCCGCAGACGGTGCAGACGCCGTTTTCAAAGGTGCAGTCTTTATACTCGCGCTTGTCGCCCCGGATGCAGACACGCATATGATGTCCGCCGCCGGCATAGGTCCAATCCCCAAAGCTGTGGCCCAGGGCAGTGCCCTCGTCGGTCTTGGTGACCTGCTCGCCGGTCTTCAGGCCGGTGTAGACGGTGTAGCCGTCAGCGGTGCAGGTGGGCGCAACCGTCTCGCCAGGGCCGGGCCAGACATCCGCAGCCTGGTTGGAGACATCGAGATTGTTGCCGCTCTGGCCGTAAATGTAATAGATGGCGTAGCCCTTGACCCCTGCATCGGTACGGGGATCCAGGTTTCCGGTCTGGGGCTGGCCGTCCCCGCGGTTGAAGATCAGACCGTCGGGATAGTCGGAAATGCGGTAGGTGAAGACATAGTAGGGGTAGCCGTCCTTGTCGGTGCCGGCGGCGGTGAGGGCCTCGCCGGGCCAGGCGGTCTTGGGGGTCTGGTCCTTCCAGACGTAGTAGTTCAGCTGCTGGGAATCGGTCTGATCCACCAGGAGGATCTCCACGTCCTGCTCCTCCGCCGGGGCGGCGGCGCGGGTGTAAAGCTGCATCCGGTACTGGGAATCGTTGGCTTCCTTGTAGCCGTAGGTGGTGAAGCCGTTGAAATACTCCAGAGCCTGATTCTTCACATCGTTGTACGCGGCGTTGGTGTTGTATACCAAAACCGTGCCAGGGTTCTCCTCTGCAGCCTGGAGATACCAGAGGCTGTAGTCGGTGGCCGCGGCGGAAAGGGTCAGGGAATTGCCGGTCTCACCGGAGGTGAGGTAGCCGCCCTGGGTGTACAGGCGGAAATTGGTCTCATCTGCCATCTCTACCGTAAACACGGCAGGGGCGTTTTCGCCGACAGCAGCCAGCATGCCCTCCAGAGGATTGGCAGCAGTGCCCGCCAGCTTGGAGCCGGAGGCGGTGCTGGTGAGGGCCAGCGCGGAAGCGGGATGGTAGATGACGACCTGGTCGCCGGTCTGCAGGGTGGTGGCCAGGGTGTAGAGCTCGTTTTCACAGACGTCACACAGGCCGTCTTCGTTGGCGTCTGTGTGGGCGATCATGGGGATGGTCTCGGTTTTCGTCTCGCCGCAGAGGCTGCAGGTGTAGGTCTTGACACCCTCCGCGGTGCAGGTGGCAGCCTGGGTGACGGTGCCCTCATCCCACTGGTGCTGGCACGCGCCTGCAGAGAGCTTGTAGATCTGGATGGCGGAAAAACCGCTGGTAGAAGTGTAATTTAAAAATCTCGGGCTGCCGTTGTTGTACCACAATCTGCCATAGCTGGTGTTGGTGCTGGTGATTTCGGCGTCGCCGTTCACAATCGCAATGGTCCAGGTGGTAGTGCCGGTGCCGGTGTGGTTGAGGGCCTTGGCGGCGGAGGTGCCGATCAGACCCTCAGCGGTCGTAAGGGTCCAGGCGCCCTCTTCCCCGCCCAGGGTAATTTGCACGGCGTCAGAAGAGGTCGCGCTGCCGTCGGTGAATGTGGCGCTTACACTTGTGAAAACTTTCCGGTGCCCATGGCGCCGGCTGCCGCATTTTTCGCTTCGCAGGCCAGAATGATTACATCTCCTGCCTGCAGGTTGGCGGCGTCGGTCACCTTTTCATAGGTGGGGTTTTCGGCAGAGGCTGTGAGCGTCAGCCCGGTGAAGAGGGAGAACACCATTGCCAGGGCCAGAATTGTGCTAAGAATTCGTTTTGACATATGCATTTCTCCTAAGATATTCTCTTTTGCCAGATGGATCAGATTTTGTGCAGACCGGCATTTGCTCTGGGGTGTCGATCCCGGCGGGCCCTGTGATCCGTTCAGGGCAAGGGGTGGACAAGGCGTGGGTGCGCATAATTTGTGCGGAAGCCGCATAATCTAAATACGCCATAAGTAGAGACCTCTTTGGGCGTAAAACCACAAAATATGGGTCTACCTCAAATTTCATGATAGCATAAACATGCGTCAAATTCAATAGGTTTTTCTGTTTTTTTCATGAGAAAGGAGAGAAATGTTTCATTTTCTTAGCAAGTCTCTGCGAGCCTTCAAGGCTCTGCGGGGAAGGGTTTGCCGGCTGGAGCTGGATGTGTATGCAGCCAACGCTGCATTTTTTATTCTGCTGGCCCTCTTCCCCGGGATGCTGCTGGCCATTGCGCTGCTGCGTTTCACGCCCCTGCGGCCGGAGGACCTGCAGCTGGGGCTGGAGAAGCTGCTGCCTGCCGCCCTGCGGCCGCTGCTGGACTATATGGTGCAGGAGCTGTTCCGGCCGGACACCGTGCACCTGGCCCCGGTTTCCGCCCTGGCCTGCCTGTGGAGCGTGTCCAAGGGGGTATACAGCGTTCAGCGGGGACTGGACCGGATCTGCGGGGGCAAAACACAGCGGGTGTGGCAGAAGCGGCTGCGGAGTCTGCTGTTCAGCCTGGCCCTGCTGGTCTCTCTGCTGGCCCTGGTAGGGCTGCAGCTCTTTGGCCGGGCGCTGGCGGCAGGCGCAGGCCCCGCAGCTGCCGCCCTGCGGCTGGGTCTGCCCACCGCCCTGCTGGGCGCGGTGTTTGCCGGGATGTACCGGACCCTGCCGGAAAAACAGATGTCCCTGGCAGAGTCTCTGCCAGGGGCACTGTGCGCGGCGGCGGCGTGGATGGGGTTTTCCAGGCTGTTCACCCGGTACGCAGGGCAGTTTGGCCACTATTCCATCTACTACGGGAGCCTGTCGGTCATTGCCATGACCATGCTGTGGCTCTACGCCTGTATGCTGATTTTGTTTTTGGGCGGTCTGCTCAACTGCCGGCTGGCTGATTCAGGGCCGAACGGGCCGCGTGGCGGCGGCGGCGCTGGGAGCGGACCACCATGTACACCATCATCACCACGGTGATGAGATAGGGAATGGTGTTGGTGAGGTCTGCGCTGACGGACTTTTGCAGCCGCAGGCCGATGGCATCAAAGAAGCCGAACATCAGGGCCGCCAGATAGGCCTTGCCCGGATGGGCCGCGGCAAAAATGACGCAGGCAAAGGCGATATAGCCCCGGGAGTTGCTCATGTTTTCGGCGAAGGCGCCGCCCAGCTGGCCCAGGGACAGATGGGCCCCCGCCAGGGCGCAGAACACGCCGCACAGGATGCTGGCAAGCCACTTCATCCGGTCGGGACTGATGCCCGCGGTGCGGAGCGTTTCGGGCTTCTCCCCCGCCGCCCGCAGCCAGAAGCCGTAGGGGGTGTGGTAGACAAACAGCCACATCACCACCACCAGCACCAGGGTGAGATAGACCAGAATGGACTGGTTGTTCAGCATGGGGCCCAGCACCGGAATGTGGTTTAAGAAGGGGATGCGAATGACCGGCAGGGCGGGGTTGCCCTTTGCACCGGAGACGCCAAAGATGGACCGGGAGAGATAGCTGGTCAGGCCCAGGGCAAAGGTGTTGAGCGCGCAGCCGATGATAAATTCGTCAGAGCCGAACTTGACCACCATCAGGGCAAAGAACAGGCCCACCAGCACGCCCAGCACCAGCACCAGGCCCACCCCCGCCGCAGCGGATTGGAACAGGAAGCTGCCCAGCACAGCAAAGAAACAGCCCATGAGAATCATGCCGTCCATGCCGATGTTCATAATGCCGGCGTGCTCGGTCATGGAGCCGCCGATGGCCGCCAGGGCCACGGGGGTGGCGCTGCGGAGCATCTGCTGCAGCGTGCCCACGGAGAAGACGTAACGCCAGAGCTGATTAGACATGGGCATTTCCTCCTGTGAGTCGGGCCCTGGCAGCCCGGTCAGCAGCCCGTGCCCGGAGGGTCCGCAGCACGCCGCGCTCGGCCGCCATGGAGAAGATGATAACGGTTTGGATGATCAGATAGATCTGGTTGGGCACATGGGCGGCAAGCTCCATGTTCTGGGCGCCGATCTTCAGCACGGCAAAGAACACCGACAGCAGGATGGTGGCAAGCGGCTGATATTGGGCAATCATGGCCACCATCAGGCCCTCAAAGTAGTAGTCGTTGGAGATGCTGCTTTTGAACAGGTGCTCTGCCCCGTACACCCGGAACATCCCCACCAGGCCGCACATGGCGCCGGAAATGGCCATGCAGACGATGACCATCCGGTCAGTGTGCAGGCCGGCAAAGCGGGCAAACCGGGGATTCTGGCCGGTGAGCTTCATTTCAAAGCCCCGGGAGGTCTTCTGCATCACATACCAGACCAGAAAGGCCATCACCGCGGCAGCCAGAATGGCAGTGGTGAGATTGGAGTGGGGAATCAGCTGGCCGAACCAGTACCGGGCATTGAGCTGTTGCGTGCCCGCCACAATGTTTTTGTTGGCGTTCTTCCAGGGCCCCTTGGCCAGAAACTGGCACAGAGAGGCGGCCACAGTGTTGAGCATGATGGTGATGATGACCTCGTTGACCTTCAGCTTCACCTTGAGCACGCCGGGGATCAGCGCATAAAGCCCGCCCGCGGCAATGGCCGCCAGGGCCGCCAGGGGGATCACCACCCATGGGGTGACGCCGTCCAGCCAGATGCCCACCTGGCAGGCCAAAATGGCGCCGAAGAGCAGCTGCCCCTCGCCGCCCACATTGAAGATGCCCACCCGGGAGCCCAGGTCACAGGCAAGGCCGCAGATGGCCAGCACCATGGCGTACTCTAAAAAGTCACCCACATGGCGCATGCCGGAGAAGGCCCCCTGCCACATGGCCCCGTAGGCCCGCAGGGGTGAAAAGCCTGTGGCCAACAGGATTACCGCGCCGATGGCAAAGGCCAGCACCACGCTGACTGCCAGGGCAGCCAGATAGCCCAGATCGATTTTCTTACGCATTTCCGGCCTCCCCTCCGGCCCGGTCGCCGGTCATGTAGTAGCCGATCTCCTCCTTGGAGATCCGTCCGGTTTCAAATTCGCCGGTCACCCGGCCCTCATAGAGGGTGATGATCCGGTCTGACAGGCGGAACACCTCGTCCAGGTCCGCCGAGGACAGGAGGATGGCCGCCCCCTGGTTCCGCTTTTGCAGGATCTGGCCGTGGATAAATTCGATGGCGCCCACGTCCACCCCGCGGGTGGGCTGGGCAATGACCAGGGCCGGGGTATCATAGCTGAACTCCCGGGCAATGACCACCTTTTGCATATTGCCGCCGGACATGGACCCGGCAGCCCCCTCCTGGCCGGCGCCCCGGATGTCGTAGCGCTCGTAGAGAGACTCGGTATAGGCGGAGATGGCCGCCCGGTTTTGGTGGAAGCCCAGCTTGTTGAACCGGGGCTCCCGCTGGCGGCCCACCAGCAGATTGTCTGACACGCTGGCCTGGCCGGACACGCCGGTGGCCAGCCGGTCCTCGGGCACATGGGCAAGGCCCGCCGCCCGGACGGTGCCGGGATCCTTGCCGGTGACGTCCAGGCCGCAGATCTCCACCCGGCCCTGCTCCGGCCGGCGCATGCCGGTGATGGCCTCCAGCAGTTCGCTCTGGCCGTTGCCCTCAATGGCGGCAATGCCCATCACCTCTCCGGCCCGGACCTCCAGGCTCAGATTCCGCACCGCGGGCAGACCGCGGTTGTCCAGCACGGTGAGATTCTCCACCCGGATGCAGGGGTCGCCGGGTGTGCCGGTTTTTTCCAGATTGTCGTACAGCACGGGCCTGCCCACCATCATGGAGGCAAGGCTCCGCTCGTCCACGTTCTGCACAGGCTCTACCCCCACCAGCCTGCCCTTGCGCATCACCCCTACCCGGTCTGCAATCTGCATGACCTCATAGAGCTTGTGGGTGATAAGAATGACCGTCATGTCCTTCTCGCGGACAATGCGGCGGATCACGGCGAAGAGCTCGTCGGTCTCCTGGGGCGTGAGAACGGCGGTGGGCTCGTCCAGAATCAGCAGGTCGGCCCCCCGGTACAGGGTTTTCAGAATCTCCACCCGCTGCTGCAGGCCCACGCCGATGTCCCGGACCAAGGCGGTGGGGTCTACCTGCAGGCCGTATTCCTCCATCAGGGCCCGGGCCGCCCGGACAGCGGCTGCGTTGTCAAAAAACAGGCCCAGGCGGCGGGGCTCCTTGCTCAGAACAATGTTCTGGGCCACGGTGAAGGAGGGCACCAGCATAAAGTGCTGGTGCACCATGCCCACCCCCAGGGCAATGGCCGCCTTGGGGCTGTGGTCAGTGATCTGCCGGCCCCGGATGCGGATGGTGCCCGCGGTGGGGGTATAGATGCCGTAGAGCAGGTTCATCAGCGTGGACTTGCCCGCGCCGTTTTCTCCCACCAAGGCAAAAACCTCGCCCCTGCGGATCTGCAGGCTGACGTCGTCGTTGGCCACCACGCCGGGGAACTCCATGGTGATATGCTCAAATTCGATGACCGGTTCGTTTTTTGTGTTCATAGCGCTCCTTGCAAAAAGGCGTGACAAACTGTCACGCCTTTTGGTTGAGTGGTGGATGGATCAGCGTCTGGTGCTGTCCACAACGATTTCGCCGCTGACAATCTTGGCAGCCAGGTCTTCCACGGCAGCCTTGACCTCATCGGTGACCTGCTGGGTGGAGCCCTCCTCGCCGTAGCCGATGCCCACATAGCCGTTGGACATATCGGCCACCCAGGTGGTGCCCCACTTGGAGCTGTCGCCCTCCAGATAGGACTTGACGGCGTCGTAGATGGAGGCGCCCACTTCCTTCTTCATGGAGCAGATGATGACCTCGGGGTTGATGTACTTCTGGTCAGAGTCTACGCCGATGGCGTAGAAGCCCTTCTCCTTGGCGGCCTCAAACACGCCGTCACCGGCGGCGGAGGCGATCTGGAAGATCACGTCGGCGCCCTGGTCGTGCAGCGCAATGGCGCACTCCTTGCCGGCAGCGGGGTCGTCATAGGTGTTGGTGTAGTTGTGGACCACCTTGATGCCCTCGTCAAAGGCCTTGGCGCCCTGCTCGTAGCCCACGATGAAGTCGTTGATGGTGTCGCTGTCCTCGCCGCCCACAGCGCCCACAGTGCCGGTGGAGGAGGTGGCGGCGGCAATATAGCCCGCCAGGAAGGAGCCCTCGTTCTGGGCATAGGTGATGTTCAGCACATTGGCCACAGGGGCGCTGGTCTCGTTGTCGATCCAGATCCAGTGGACGTCGGGGTACTCGGGGGCGATGGTCTCGATGTCGTAGAACTCCCAGCCCACGCAGATGACCATGTCGGCGGCGTCGGCGGCGTTGCGCATTTGGGTGGCGTGGTTTTCGTTGCCGCACTCAATGGTGACCAGGTCAATGCCCAGGTCGGCCTTGAGCCGCTCCGCGCCCTCTTTGGAAGAGTCATAGAAGGAACGGTCGCCGAAGGTGCCTGCAATCACCAGCGCTACCTTCAGAGGCTGATCCCCGTCCTGGCCGGCAGTGCCGGTCTTGCACCCGGCGAACAGGGCCGCCGTGAGCAGCAGAACCAAAACAAGACAGATGAATTTTTTCATTGGGATCCATATCCTTTCTTTCCGGGCTGCGCCCGTAGTTACGCCTATTATATCGCAGTTTGCACCGGGATGCAAGAGCTTTCTTGCCAAATCCCCTTAAGCCTCGGCAGGCTGGAGCAGGCGGTAGAGGAAGGTGACAATGTGGGCCCGGGTGCAGGCGTCCTGGGGCGCAAAGCGGGTGAGGGTTTTGCCGTTGGTAATGCCCTGCCCCACCGCCCAGCGGACCGCTTCGGTATAATACACATTTGGCGGCACGTCGTGGAAGGGCATTTCCTCCCCCTCCGGGTCGGGCAGACCGGCAAACCGGTGCAGGAAGGTCATGGCCTGGCCCCGGGTACAGGGCAGGTCCGGCGCAAAGATCGTCGGGCTCATGCCCCGGGTGATGTCCTGCTCCAGGGCCCAGCGCACAGGCTTTTCCCAGAAGCTGGTCAAGGGGACGTCGTCAAAGGGCTGTTCCTGCATCTCCGGCTCCGGACTGCCCGCTGCCCGCCAGAGGAAGGTGACCATCTGGGCCCGGGTGCAGGCGTCGTTCAGGCCAAAGTAGGTCAGGGTCTTGCCGTAGGCAATGCCCTGCTCCACCGCCCAGTCGATGGGGGCGTGGGCCCAGTTGTCCAGGGGCGGCATGTCCTCAAAGGCGGCGCCCGGACAGTCTTCATGGCCCGGTGCAACCGGGTCCGGCTGGGAGCTCTCGTCCACCTCCAGGAGGGCGTCCAGCCGCGCCAGGCCGGCATCCAGGGCGGCAGAGAGGGTCTGGGCCTGCCCGTCCAGGCTCTGCCCGTCCCAGGCAAGGCCCTGCCAGCGGCGCAGATCCCGGGCCATGGACTTGGGCAGAGACTTTGACGCGCTCTCCAAGGCGCCGCCCTGGGTGGTAAGGGTCACCAGCACAGGCCGGAGCTTGGTGAGATACTGCCGTCTGGCCCGGGTCATAAAGTCCGGCAATTGGGTCAGACGCTCCAAGAAGGCGCTGTCTTCGGCAGGGCTGTCAAAATTCGGCACCGCGGAGAGAAGGCCGTTCTCCCCGGTGACGTAGCCCAGCTGCAGGTCCCGGCCCGCGTATTTGCACAGCAGCCAGCTCAGGGCCAGGGCGTCCGGGTCTGCATACTCGTCGTAGTGCAGTCCGGTCTCCGGGTGGATCAAATCCGGCTGCTCCAGAGTGGTCAGAAAGGCCGACAGGAGCTCCGCATCCGGCGTCCGGTCCAGGGTCAGCTGGTACAGGCCCTGGTAGCAGCCCTCCGCATAGACCTCTACCCAGTGGGTCCCCCCGGCGCCGTCCAGGCCGGCCTTTTTGGCCGCCCGCCAGTACATCCGCTGGGTCAGGGGGGTGGGATCCTCCGTCATGGCGGACAGCCGCCACTGCAGGCCCCGGGTGGAGGAGCCGGTCAGGGTCTCGGGCGTTGGGAAGCGCAGGGTCAGATCCCGCTTGGTGCTCCAGTCGGTGGCGGTCATGGACCAGCCCTCGGCAAGGCATAGGGTGTCGCCATCTGAGGAGACCATCTCCAGCGCCCCGCCGGGCTGGAGGAACAAGGTCTTGCGGTTGGATTCCATGATCCGGATCCGCATGGCGGGGCCCTCCCCCACCCGGATATCCAAGCGGGCGGTTTGGTCGGCGCTCCGGCAGGTCAGATCGTACAGATTGAAGGGCGCGCCGGTGTATTCCATCTCTCCGCTCGGCCCCGCGAGGGTGACGCTCTGCCCCGTGGCCGTCTCCACCACCAGGGGCAGCGCCTTGGCGCTGAGACAGCCCGGCACAAACAGAGTGGGCCCCAGGGCCGTGGGCTGGACCTCCACCCGCCAGCCGGAGGGGGTGGTGAGATACAGATCCCCAATCCCCGCCTCAGCGGCAGAGACAGGCTCGGGATCCCGGGTGGTGCGCAGCTGGACCCAGGTTTGGCTGTAGGACTCAAAGTGGGTCTCCTCCACCTCGGCGGCAGCCTTGACGCAGAGGGTGTAGCTGGTATTGGGCTGCAGGCCCTCTAAAAAGAAGCCCGTGGTCTGACCGTCGGTCCGGCCCAGCTCTACCAGGGCCTTAGTGGAAAAATCGTAGCGATATACAATATAATATTGCGCTCCTTGGGTGGGCTCCCAGTTCAGGCACAGGGAGGTACCCTCTACCCCGGAGGCAGTGACGCCCGCAACCTTGTCCAGGATGATCTGGTACTCCATGCGCAGCAGGCCGTAATAGTCCCCCCGGCCCTCTACCTCCACCCAGGCGGTGCCCAGGCGGTGGTGGCCGTACCAGGTGAGCACGCCGTCCTTGGCCACGGCGCTGCTTTTCAGCTCCAGCCGGGTCTCGCCGTCGTAGACAGTGGGGGTGGGCTGGACGCCGCTGTCCCGGTAGAGATACCGGGCGGAGACCGGGTTCACCTGCAGGTCGGCAAGGTTCTTCCCTGCCGCGCCGCAGCGCCGGCACAGATGGTTCTCATCCCAGTCGTGGCCGAACCGGTACAGGGCGGGGCCCTGGTATTTCGCGCCGCAGGTGGCGCACACGGCGCTGACCCGGCCGTTGGCGGTGCAGGTGCGGGAATCGGTGGTGGTCACCTGGTGCAGGCGGCCGTCTTCGTTGGCGTGGAGCATCCGGTCGCCCCAGGTGATCCAGCCGGTTTGGAATACGCCGCAGATGACGCAGCGGGAGGCTTCGCTGTCCCGGCACAGGCCGGTAAAATCCGCAACCGCCTGCTCCGCCCCGCAGAGGGTGCAGCGCACGGTCTGCCGGTCAATCAGAAACCAGTCATGGGTGCAGGCCGGCACAGTGGGGGCCGGCTCCGCCTGGGTCGGGGCTGCGGTGGAGACCACCATCAGCGCCGAGGAGACAGACCGCTCACAGCCGTCAGACGGGCTGTTGCGCAGCTGCAGACGATCCTCCCCCGCCCGCCGGGAGAGGAAGGTGGACGAGCCGCCGCCGTCCAGATTCAGCGCCTCAACACAGCCCAGACTCTGCAGCAGCACCCCCACCTGCTCCACGTGCATGCCCACGGAGGTGGGCGCCTGGCGGCCGTCCACCTGGACCAGCAGCACCGTGCCGTCGGCCCGCAGGCCGATCACCGTGCGGGGGTTCAGGGCGGTGGTATAGTCGGTGTACTGGCGGACGATCTGCCCCTGGTGGAGGATCATATCCGCCCCGCCCACCGCCTGCCAGATGTTGTCCGGCACAGGCTGGTCCCCCATGCCAAAGGCGGGGTGTCCCTCCCGGTCCACCCAGAAGTAGTTGAAGCCCTTGAGCCGGGTGTGCAGATACTCGCCGTCCTTGACCAGGACGCTGAGAGGCTCACCGGTGTCCATGTTGTAATAACTGGCGTTGACGCAGCCCACCACCGTGGCGTTGGGGTCCTGCTGCCGCAACTCCTGCTCGGTGTCCGCCGCCTGGTCGGAGCAGCGCTCCAGGCCGAAGTCCACCGGGGTGCCCCGCCGGACCTGGGTGTGGAAGGACAGGGTGGGCTCAGAGGGATCCACCTCCAGAACATGGACCAGACTCTGCTGGTCTGCGTCCGCGGTGTTCACCGTGAGAGCCAGCTCCCGCACCCCGGGGGCAACCTGATATTCCGCGCTGGACACCACCCCCAGGGGCACAGGGTCTACAGGATCCACTATCTGCGCCCCGCGGGCAGCGGGCAGCTGCGGCAGGCACAGAAGCAGCGCCAGGCACAGGCTCAGCAGTTTTTTCATAGGCGGCACTCCCTTTCTAAAAATGTGCGGGTCTGTTCGCTTTTATTGTATTACGGCGGTTGGGTTTTGTCAAACCCCCGGTGGAAATTCCCCCGAAAAACCACACTTTTTTCTTGCAATGCGGGGCCGGATGTGGTATAGTGTTTCCGATCAAAAGCGAAGAACGGGCTGTCTGGGCGCCGGACGCGGATTTCAGAGAGGATGCGGTTGGTGTGAGCATCCGCCGCGGCGCTGCAGGCCTTCCCCCGGGAGCCGCGGTCTGAACGGGAGCTTCTCCCCAGTAGGGCCCGCCGTTTTGGCCGCGTTAAGGCCCTGAAAGTGCGCTGCCGCCGGCAGCGAATGCGGGTGGTACCGCGGAAGACACGTCTTTCGTCCCCAAGCCTGGGGAGGAGAGGCGTTATTTTTCGTCCCGATCCGGCTTGTATTCCCATTGTTATGATATACTATAAGGAGAACGCAGATCTATGAAAGAACAACTCGAACGCATCCGCGCTTCGGCCCTGGCTGCCCTGGAGGAGGCCACCCAGACCTCTGACCTGGAGGCCCTGCGGGTCAAGGTGCTGGGCAAAAAGGGCGAGCTGACCGCCGTGCTGAAAACCATGGGCAAGCTCTCCGCCGAGGAGCGGCCCGTGATGGGCCAGCTGGCCAATTCTGTCCGGGCCTCCATTGAGGAGCACCTGGAGCAGCGCAAAAAGGAGCTGGCCGCCGCCGCCCTGGAGGCCAGGCTGGCCGCCGAGGCGGTGGACGTCACCATCCCCGGCAGCCGGCAGAGTCTGGGCCACAAGCACCCCATGAACATCGCCCTGGATGAGGCCAAGGAGATCTTCATCGGCATGGGCTTCCAGATTCTGGAAGGCCCCGAGGTGGAGCTGGCCGACTACAACTTTACAAAGCTGAACACCGAGGAGGGCCACCCCGCCCGGGATTGGTCCGACACCTTCTACCTGAAGGACGACAGCTCCGTGCTGCTGCGCACCCAGACCTCCCCCATGCAGATCCGGGCCATGGAGGCCATCAAGGAGCCCCCCATCCGGATCCTGGCCCCGGGCCGAGTGTTCCGCAAGGACGAGGTGGACGCCAC
>DFIE01000112.1 GCA_002372735.1 Clostridiales bacterium UBA3705 | reverse complement strand
TGATCCCGCTGGTAGGCGAGGTCAAGGAGCTCAAGTACGTCAAGCAGGAGGTCGTCAAGACCGCCGATGCAGAGATTGCTGCCGCCGGGATCGAGATGAAGTACGAAGTCGGCACGATGATCGAAATCCCCAGAGCTTGCCTGACTGCGGACGAAATCGCAAAGGAAGCAGAGTTCTTCTGCTTCGGCACCAACGATCTGACCCAGATGACCTACGGCTTCAGCCGTGACGACGCCGGCAAGTTCCTGACTGCCTACTACGACGCCAAGATCCTGGAGAGCGATCCCTTTGCCAAGCTGGACCAGGTTGGCGTGGGCGCCCTCATGAGAATGGCCATCGAAAAGGGCAAGGCCACCCGGCCCGATCTCCACGTGGGCATCTGCGGCGAGCACGGCGGCGATCCCAGCTCTGTGGAATTCTGCCACACCCTGGGCCTGACCTACGTGTCCTGCAGCCCCTTCCGTGTGCCCATCGCCCGTCTGGCTGCCGCCCAGGCTGCCATCAAGGAGCTGTAAGCAAGCTTTTCCCATCCCCTCTGCCCCGGCAGAGGGGATTTTTTATGTGCGGCTGCCAGGAAGCCCCTTGACAGAGACGTGGGATTTTTATATCATATGACCGGAAGCTTATGATTGGAAAGGAGCGTCACCCGATGAAAATCGCAGTTCGTTATTACACCAAAACCGGCAACACCCGGCGCCTGGCCCAGGCGGTGGCCAAGGCGGTGGGGGTGGAGGCCCTGCCCATCTCCGAGCCTGTCACCGAGCCCGTGGACATCCTCTTTTTGGGCAACTCCTATTACGCCTTCTCCATTGCCCCGGAGGTGCGCAGCTTTCTCCGGTCCCTGTCCAAGGACAAGGTGGGCCGCATTGTCAACTTCGGCTCCGCGGCCATGCTGAACTCCACCTACAAAAAGGTCAAGGCCGAGGCCGACAAGGTGGGCGTGGCCATGGACCAGCGGGAATTCCACTGCAGGGGTGAGTTCAAGGGCGTCCACAAGGGGCACCCGGACCAGCAGGATCTGCAGCGGGCGGCGGAGTTTGCCCTGGCCATCGCAGGCTGAATTTTGTCGATTCCCCCCGCCGGGGGGAACAAAAGGGCCCGGGCTGTGGTATGATATCCCCCGGGAGGGATGACAGATGAAAGTCGCCAAGCTGGTTGTGGGCATTCTGTGTATTCTGCTCTCGGTGCTGGTGCTGCTGCAGTCCTGCGTCGCCGGCCTGTCCAATGTGCTGGAGGAGAGCCGGGAGGTCAGCGGCAGCGCCGGTGTGGCGGTGGCCCTGGTCCTGCTGGCCGGGGGCATCGTGATGATCGCCACCCGCAAGAGCGCCGGCAAGGGCGGGTCCATCGCCGCCATGGTGCTGTTCCTGCTGGGCGGGCTGATCGGCCTGCTGCTGGCCGGCTCCTACAAGGATCTGAACATCTGGGCCGGACTGTGCCTGGTCCTGGCGGTGCTGAACCTGGTCTGCCTGTTTCTGAAGCCGAAAAAAGCGGAATAAAGCCCACAAAAAAGGGCGCGCTGCAAAACAAAGCGTTTGCAGCGCGCCCTTTGCGCGCTTGCCTATGGGCGGAATGGCAGAGCGGGACCGGCGCCTTACCCGGCGCAGATGCCGGTCAGAGCCCGGTCCAGGGCCTCAAGGTCGGTCTCCCGGGTGGACCAGGAGGTGGCAAAGCGGACCACCGTCTTGTCCGGCCCGGCCTTGGACCAGAAGCCGCAGCGGATCCCCGCCTGCTCCAGGGCCTGCACCGCCCGGTCCGGCAGCACCACAAACTGCTGGTTGGTGGGGGTTTCCAGGTACCACTCCAGCCCGTGCCGGTTCAGGATTTCCTTCAGCCGGGCGGCGGAGTCGATGCCGTGGCGGCCCAGGGCAAGGTACAGCCCGTCGGTGAACAGGGCGTCAAACTGCACCCCCAGCAGCCGGCCCTTTGCCAGCAGGCCCCCGTGGCGCTTGACAAAGTTCATAAAATGCGGGGGCATGGCCCCTCTGGGGAAGACCACTGCCTCCCCGCACAGGGCGCCCACCTTGGTGCCGCCGATGTAGAAGCCGTCGCACAGCCGGGCCAGCAGGGGCAGGTCCACGTCGGTGTCCCGGCTCATCAGGCCGTAGCCCAGCCGGGCCCCGTCCAAGAACAGCCGCATGTCATACTCCCGGCACACCGCCGCAATGGCCTCCAGCTCCGCCCGGGTGTACAGGGTGCCCCACTCTGTGGGGTGGGAGAGATAGACCACCCCCGGCCAGACCAGGTGCTCCCGGTTTTCATCCTCCCGGACAGACCGGGCCAGAGCCTCCAGCTCCCCGGCCAGCAGCTTGCCCTGATGCTCCGGCAGGGGCAGGACCTTGGCACCCATAGACTCGATGGCGCCGGCCTCGTGGGCGTTCAGGTGGCCGGTGACCGCCGCGGCCACTCCCTCCCAGGGGCGCAGCAGGGCGGCGCAGACAATGGCGTTGGTCTGGGTGCCTCCGCTGAGAAAGAAGATCTCCGCCTCCGGCAGGCCCAGGGCGGCGCGGATTTTTTCCTTGGCGGCGGCGCAGTAGGCGTCCTCTCCGTAGCCCGGCTGGGGCTCCAGGTTGGTGGCGAGCAGGCGCTCCAGCAGCTTGGGGTGAGCGCCGGTGGTATAGTCGCTTTCAAAGCTGATCATCGCAGTTCCTCCTATCCGGTCATCCGGCGCAGAATCGCCGTGCCGTGTTCTTTCAGGTATTGCACCTGCTGCCGGTAGTCCGGCAGCACCTGCTCCACCAGGGCCCAAAAGCGGGGGGAGTGGTTCATCTGCCTGCGGTGGCACAGCTCGTGGACCACCACGTAATCGATGACCTCCGGCGGGCAGAGCAGCAGCAGACAGTTGAAGCTGAGATTCCCCTTGGCCGAGCAGCTGCCCCACCGGGTGCGCTGGGCCCGGACGGTGAGGGTGCCGTAGTTCACCCCCACCAGGGGGGCAAAGTGGGCTGCCCGCCGGGGCAGCAGCTCTCTGGCCCGGGCCTTCAGGGTCTCCAGCTGGGCGGGGGAGAGGGGCGTCTCCGGGGCTGCGGCCCTGGCCCGGGCCTGCTGCCGGGCGATCCAGTCCGCCTTGGCGGCCAAAAAGCGCCGGATCTCAGCCTCCGGCATGTGCAGCGGGGCCCGCACCACCAGGCTGCCGTCCGGCCGGACCTGGATGGACAGGGTTTTGCGCCTGCTGCGGATCAGGGTACAGGGCTCCATGGGGGACCTCCTCTCAAATTTTCTCTATTATAATTCTCCCGGGGAAAATTGTAAAGAAAAAGTATTTCGTCCCCGCATTGACAAAGTCCGCCGGGGGGTCTATAATGAAAGTGTCAATAAACTTACAGGAGGCTTTGATATGGCAATCAATCTTCGTGCCAAGTGCCCGCACTGCGGCAATGTGTACAACGCATTGGGCCCCGGTCCCTGCCCCAAGTGCCGCAACCAGGTTGACACCAACCAGCCCGGCATGCTCCAGCTGTACCGCATGGGCAACCCCATGGGCATGGCGGTTCCCTTCAGCATCTACATCAACGGCCAGCCCTACGGCCACCTGGCCAACAAAGAGAGCATCCGCATCCCCCTGCCCCTGGGCGCCTACACCCTGCACATGGCCCACGGCATGTCCCGCCGCTGCGTGGATCTGCAGGTCAACCTGACCCCGCAGTCCCCCTATGTGTGCGCCAAGGCCCACCTGAAAGTGGGTATGTGGTCCAACACCGTGGTCATTGAGCTGGCAAATCCCAACGAGATGCCCCAGGGCTGAGCCCTGCAGAATCGAGCCCCCGTCCGGCGACGGAGGCTCGATTTTCTTTTGTCGTTGCAATCGGCGGCAAGATGCGGTATAATAGGCCCGATCAAAGAGGGAGGAATGTTCTATGAAAAAGCTGATACCCCTGCTGCTGGCGCTGGCCCTGCTGTGCGCCTGTACCGGCCCGGCCCCGGCCCCTGCGCCTGTGGAGACGCCTGCTCCGGTCACCCTTTCCCCCGAGACCACGGCCGCCCCTGTCACAGAGACCGCCCCGGCCCCTGAGACCACCGCCGTGCCCGAGACCACCGAGGAGCCCTTTGATGAGCAGGCCTATGAGAGAGACAAGTTCTACCACACCTTCTGGGAGCTGGACCCCGACCAGACCGACGCCTGGCTTGCCCAAAACCCGGAGTATTTCCAGGACGGCTACCAGGGTGTGGCCGTCAACCAGGCCTGGCTTGGCGACAGCGGCCTGGATCTGTATACTGTGAACGGCCACCAGGTGCTGGCCATTGACGCCAAAGAGAAGATTTTGATTCTGCGGATCATCTGCAACAACTCCAGGGGGGTGCTGGCCATTGCCAAGGACCCCTCCCGCCTGCACCTGTATCCCTCCGCCAACATGGGCGTGGCGGGGGAGCACATCGGCGACATCGCCACCCGCCACGGCGGGGTCCTGGCGGTGACCGGCAGCGGCTTTCTGGACCCCAACGGCAACGGCAACGGCGGCCGCCAGGCGGGCTACAGCATGTGCGACGGGGTGAGCTACGGCGAGCGCTACGGCTACGGCTACTGGCGCATTGAGCTGCACGACAACAACTGGTTCTACGTCCGCGTGGCGGCCTACGACGTGGGCCCCGGCACCACCGACGCCATGGAATTCACCCCCGCCCTGCTCATTGACGGGGAGTTCCAGGACCCCGGCATCTGGACCGGCGAAAACCCCAGGGCCTGCATCGGCCAGAACGACAAGGGCGAAATCCTTATGGCCGCGGTGGAGGGCCGGTTCAGCGACTCTCCCGGCTGCAGCGTGGTGGAGGTTGCCCGGATCATGAAGGACTACGGCGGCCTGAACGCCATCAACGTAGACGGCGGCACCACGGCCATTTTGTGGTACCGGGGCAAGCCCATCATCCGCTGCTCCAACACCGGCGCCCCCGAGGGCCGCTATCTGCCCAACGCCTGGGTCTACGTGGGCGTGGACAGCCAGTAGGAGGGCCCTATGGAACGCAAGACACAGCTGCGCTACCACAAGCCCGGCCACATCGGCCGGTGGGAGGACACCCTCAACGCCATGGCCCGGCAGGGCTGGCAGCCGGAGCGGCCGGGCAGGATCCTGCAGCGCTACGTCCGGGCCCCGGGGGACTGGGTCTACCGCCTGGGCTGCTGCCGGGCCAAGGACGGCGCCGCCGACGAGATCACCTATTCCTCCCGCCAGGCGCTGGCGGGCTGGGAGCTGTATGCCCGCCGGGGGATTTGGCGGCTGTACCGCCGCCCCGCCGGGGAGGGGGAGATCCCGGAGCTCTGGCAGGGCCGCGAGCCGGTCTATGACGTCCTGCGCCGGCGCAAGCAGGGGTGGGAGAGCTTCCGCCGGGTGATGCTGGTGCTGGGGACGCTGCTGCTCATCGGGGGCTACGCCTCCAGCCTGCTGCCCATCCTGTACGCCACGGCCCTGCCTATGACCGGGGCGCTCATTGCCACCTATCTCATCAAATTTCTGGAGGAGGGACTCACCCAGTGACCGATTATTTCCATCTCGCCCTGCCGCCCAAGGCCCTGGACCAGATCAGCGAGCTGGGCCTGGCCCATGTGGGCGACGGAGTGTTTGAGCTGCTGGTGCGCAGCTATCTGATTCTCCACGGGGTCGAGACCAACAAGACTCTCCACCGCCGCACGGTGGAGCTGGTGACCGCCCCGGCCCAGGCGGGCTTTGTGGACCGGATCCTCCCCCTGCTGACCGACCGGGAGCTGGCGGTGTACAAGCGGGGGCGCAACGCCCACTCCCACCAGGCCCCCAAAAGCGCCACCCCCGGCCAGTACGCCCGGGCCACCGGGCTGGAGACTCTGTTCGGCTGGCTGTGGCTGCTGGGGGAGCGGGACCGGCTGAACCAGCTCTTTCACGCCGCCATGGAGGGATCTGACCATGCCACTTGACGCCCTGTATCTCACCGCCCTGACCCGGGAGCTCAGCCAGAGTCTGCCCGGGGCCCGGATCGACAAGATCCAGCAGCCCGAGCGGGACACCGTGCTGCTCAGCGTCCGCAGCCAGAGCCTGGGCAACCGCCGGCTGCTGCTTTCGGCCTCCTCCAACCATCCCCGGCTGCACTACACCCAAAGCCGGTATGAAAACCCGGCCCAGCCCCCCATGTTCTGTATGCTGCTGCGCAAGCATCTGCAGGGCGGGCGGATTCTCAGCCTGACCCAGCTGCCCATGGAGCGGGCGGTGGATCTGTGCATGGAGTGCGCCGACGAGCTGGGCCTGCTCAGCGAAAAGCACCTGTACCTGGAGCTCATGGGCCGCAATTCCAATCTGATTCTCACCGGCCCCGACGGCCGGATCATTGACTGTATGCGCCGGGTGGATCTGGAGATGTCGGAAAAGCGCCAGGTTCTGCCCGGCCTGTTCTACCGCCGGCCCCCGGCCCAGGACAAGGCGGATCCTCTGCAGGTCCGGCCCGAGGAGCTGGCCCGCCAGCTGGGGGCCACAGCCCTGGCCCAGAGTCTGGACCGCTGGCTGATGGACCGGTACGCCGGCATCTCCCCCCTGATTGCCCGGGAGCTGGCCTTCCGGGCCACCGGCCGGACCGACCCGGACGTCACCGCCCTGGACCCCGACCGCACCGCCCGCAGCCTGGCCCAGAGCATGACCCACCTGCTGGACGCCCCTGTGCCCACCCTGCTGGAAAAGGCCGGGGAGGCCAAGGACTTCACCTTCCTGCCCATCGGCCAGTACGGGGATTACATGACCCAGCGCACCCTGCCGGGCTTTGGGGACCTGCTGGAGGAGTTCTTCTCCGGCCGGGACCGGGTCCAGCGGCTGCGGGCCCGGGCCCAGACCCTGCGCAAGACCCTGACCACCCTCCACAGCCGGACCCAGCGCAAGCTGGCCGCCCAGCGCCGGGAGCTGGAGGCCACCTATGACCGGGAACGTCTGCGCCAGCTGGGCGACATTGTCACTGCCAATCTGCACCAGATCCAGCGGGGGCAGGCCCGGCTCACGGCGGTGGACTTTTACGACCCGGAGATGGGCCAGATCGACATCCCCCTGAACGTGACCCTCTCCCCCCAGCAGAACGCGGCCAAGTTTTACAAGGATTATACCAAGGCCAAGCACGCCCAGAGCTTTCTCACCCAGCAGATCCACCTGGGCGAGGAGGAGGAGCGCTATTTGGCCAGCGTCCTGGACGCCCTGGAGCGGGCGGAGTCAGAGCGGGACCTGGCGGAGATCCGGGCCGAACTGGTGGAGGGGGGCTATCTGAAGAACAACGACCGGAAAAAGCAGATGAAGCTGCCGGCCTCCAAGCCCATGGAGTTCCGCTCCTCTGACGGTTTTGTGATCTATGTGGGCCGCAACAACCGACAGAACGACCTGCTCACCTGCAAGGCCGCCTACAAGACGGATCTGTGGCTCCACACCCAAAAGATCCACGGCAGCCATGTGATCATCGCCTGCGCCGGCACCCGGCCCCCGGATCGGACGCTCACCCAGGCGGCCCAGCTGGCGGCCTACTACTCCCAGGCCCGCCAGGGGCAGAACGTGCCTGTGGACTGCTGCCCCGTGCGCCAGGTAAAAAAGCCCGCCGGGGCCAAGCCCGGCATGGTGGTCTATGAAAACTACCGCACACTCTACGTCACCCCGGACCCCGACCTGCCGGAGAAGCTGCGCCCGGAGGGGCAAAGTAAGTGAAGATCTGTCGGATTTTGTCGAAATAAGGTTGATTTTTTGCTCTGGCGGTGGTAAACTGTTAAGAGCTTTTTGAAAAATCGATCAAATGAGGTGATTCACTTGCAGGAATCTCTTCGCCGCCGTCAGGGCGGCAGGCCGGTGCTGGAGAGCGCCAACAACGTGCGTAAAAATCTGCTGCGGATGTATCGCCGGCAGCGCTGGCGCGTCAGCCACCTGTGGCTGTTCCCGGTGGTACTGGTGTATTCCGAGCTGCTGCTGCGGCTGTTCTGCGGCTTCAATCTGTTCAAATCCCTGGGGTATCCGCTGCTGTTCGGCATTGCGGCGGGCCTGTTCCTCACCTGCGTGACCATTCCCTTCAAGCCCAAGGTCAACCGGATTGTCAGCATGGTGCTGCTGTATCTCATCGCCCTGTTTTTCAGTACCGAGGCGCTGCTGCACAGCAGCTTCCAGGTGTTCTTCACCCCCAAGGACATTGTCACCGGCACCGGCGGCGTGGTGGGCGGCTTCCTGGGGGAGACCCTGCGGGCCATCTTCCACGGCATCCCCAAGATCCTGCTGCTGTTTTTGCCCGCCCTGCTCTACACCGGCACCGGCAAACGGCGGATGCCCGCCCGGCGCTACCGGCTGTCCTTTGCGGCCATGGTGCTGGTGGCGGCCCTGGTGGTCCAGGGCTTCACGGTGCTCATTGCCGCCCACGGCAAGAGCAAGGACCAGTACGGCAGCCAGTTCAACTATAACATCGCCACCCAGACCTTCGGCCTGCTGACCTCCACCCGCCTGTCCTTGGGCAGCAAGTCCTCCGCCGGCGGCGAGCTGGTGCTGGACAATCCCCCCGCCGATACCCAGGCCGCCGATGCCCAGGCCGCCGACGGCCAGACCGTGGAGAGCGGCGCCGCCCAGGTGCCGGCCACTGCCCCTGTGGCCACCGAGCCCCCCATCACCGGGGACAACGTGATGGACCTGAACTTCAAGGAGACCTCCAACGAGACCATCCAGAATATGAACGCCTACGTGCAGTCCCTCCAGCCCAGCAACAAGAACAAGTACACCGGCCTGTTCAAGGGCAAGAACCTGATCATCATCTGCGCCGAGGCCTACTGCGACGTGGTGTGCAACGAGGAGCTCACTCCCACCCTGTACCGGCTGGTGCACAACGGCTTCTATTTCTCTGAGTTCTACCAGCCCACCTGGGGCGGCTCCACCTCCACCGGCGAGTATTCCATGCTCTTCGGCCTGGCGCCCCTGAACGGCGTGGACACCATGCAGTCCATTGTGGACAACAACAACTACTTCACCATGGGCAGCCAGCTCTCCCGGCTGGGCTACCACGGCAACGCCTATCACGACGGCGACTACGACTTCTACAACCGGAACATCACCCATACCCACCTGGGCTACGACGAATTCCTGGCCCTGGGCAACGGGCTGGAGGACATCACCGGCTGGTGGCCCGGCGACCAGATCTTCTTTGACAAGACCATGGACACCTACATCGACAACCAGCCCTTCAGCGTGTATTACATGTCCATCTCCGGCCACTGCATCTACAAGGACGACGACCCCAAGGTGGAAAAATACATCGACCGGGTCAAGGCCGTCTTCGGCGACCGGTATAAGCAGACCACCATGAACTACTTCTGCTACCAGCTGGAGCTGGAGGAGGCCCTGAAGACCATGGTGGAGAAGCTGGAGGCCAAGGGCATCGCCGACGACACCGTCATTGTCATGACCGGCGACCACTACCCCTACGGTCTGGAAAAATCCCACACCTTCGGCAACTTTGAGGACTACGTCACCGACCTGTACGGCTACACCTACAGCAACAGCTTTGAGCAGGACCACAACAACCTGATCATCTGGTCCGGCTGCCTGGAGCACGAGAACAAGGATCTGGCCGTGGAGGTCAAGGGCCCCACCTACAGCCTGGACATTGTGCCCACCCTGTCCAACCTCTTCGGCCTGGAGTACGACTCCCGCCTGCTGGTGGGCCGTGACGTCTTCTCTGACACCGAGCCCCTGGCCCTGTGGACCAACTACAGCTGGGCCACCGACAAGGGCAAGTACGACTCTGCCACCGGGGAGTTCACCCCCAACGAGGGCGTCACCGTGGACGACGCCTATGTGGACAGGATGAAAACCATCGTGGCCAACAAGCTCTCCTACTCCGGCAAGGTGCTGGATGAGGACTATTTCGGCTATCTGTTTGACTGATTTCGGCAAAAGCCGCTGTCTTCTTTGCGAGACAGCGGCTTTTTCAAATTTTTTCAGGGTATTTTTCACAAAAAGATTGCAATTCTTTGGCTAATATGCTATATTCACCTGGTTATGAGTTGTAATTCAGCGCAGATCGGCAGGCGCCGGTCAGGGAAGGAGCGAACCAGTTTTGATTCCACAGGAAAACATCAGAAACATTGCCATCATCGCCCACGTTGACCACGGGAAGACCACCCTGGTGGACGAGATGCTCAAGCAGGGCGGCATTTATCGGGAAAACCAGGCCGTGGTGGACCGGGTTATGGACTCCGGCGATCTGGAGCGGGAGCGGGGCATCACCATCCTGGCCAAGAACACCGCCGTACACTATAAAGACTACAAGATCAACATCGTGGACACCCCGGGCCACGCCGACTTCGGCGGCGAGGTGGAGCGGATTCTCAAAATGGTCAACGGCGTGCTGCTGCTGGTAGACGCCGCCGAGGGCCCCATGCCCCAAACCCGTTTTGTGCTGCAAAAGGCCCTGGAGCTGGGCCACAAGGTAATTGTGGTGGTCAACAAGATCGACCGGCCCGACGCCCGCATCGACGAGGTGATGGACGAGGTGCTGGAGCTGCTGCTGGATCTGGACGCCACCGACGAGCAGTTTGAGTCTCCCACCATCTTCTGCTCCGCCCGGCAGGGCATCTCCGCCTACGGCCCTCATGAGGAGGGCAAGGATCTGGTGCCCCTGTTTGAGACCATTGTGAACTACATCCCCGCCCCCGGCGGCGACGAGAACGGTCCCCTGCAGATGCTGGTCTCCAGCCTGGACTATAACGACTACGTGGGCCGCATCGGCGTGGGCCGGATTGAGCGGGGCACCATCCGCCAGAACCAGGAGGTCACCATCTGCGACTTCCATGACCCCTCCCTGACCCAAAAGGGCAAGATCGTGGCCCTCTACGCCTTTGACGGCCTGGGCCGCACCCCCATCACCCAGGCCAGCGCCGGCGAGATTGTGGCCTTCTCCGGCATTTCGGACATCACCATCGGCCGCACCCTCTGCGCCCCCGACGCGGTGGAGCCCCTGCCCTTTGTGAAGATCTCCGACCCCACCATTGAGATGACCTTTGCCGTCAACGACAGCCCCTTTGCCGGCCGGGAGGGCAAGTACGTCACCTCCCGCAACCTGCGGGACCGGCTGCAGCGGGAGCTGCTGAAGGACGTGTCCCTCCACGTCAGCGAGCAGGGCACCGACGCCTTCAACGTGGCCGGCCGGGGCGAGATGCACCTGTCCATCCTCATTGAGACCATGCGCCGGGAGGGCTATGAGTTCTCCGTCTCCACCCCCCGGGTGCTGATGAAGACCATTGACGGTGTCAAGTGCGAGCCCATCGAGCGCATGGTGGCCGACGTGCCGGAAAACGCCATGGGCTCCGTGATCGAAAAGATCGGTCAGCGCAAGGGCGACCTGGTGGCCATGACCCCCATGGGCAGCCGCTACCGGCTGGAGTTCCTGGTGCCCTCCAGGGGCCTGTTCGGCTATCGCAGCGAGTTCCTCACCGACACCCACGGCGAGGGCGTCATGTCCTCCGTGCTGGACTCCTACGCCCCGGTGAAGGGAGACATCGAGCGCCGCAAGACCGGCTCCCTGGTGGCCTTTGAAACCGGCGAAACCACCGCCTACGGCATCGGCGGCGTCCAGGACCGGGGCTCCATGTTTGTGGGGCCGGGCGTGCCGGTGTATGCCGGCATGATCGTGGGGGCCTGCAACCGCAACGAGGATATGTCCGTCAACGTCTGCAAGAAAAAGCAGCTGACCAATATGCGGGCCGCCGGCTCTGACGACGCCATCCGCCTGGTGCCCCCCAGGGTGTTCTCCCTGGAGCAGTGCCTGGAGTATCTGGCCGACGACGAGCTGCTGGAGGTCACCCCCAAGAACCTGCGTATGCGCAAGCGCATCCTGGATCACAGCCAGCGGATGCGCGAAATGATGAAAAATCGCTGAGCTTTCCCCTCTCTCCGCCGCCGGCGGAGAGAGGGTTTCTCTTTGGCCGCAAAAAATAACAAAAAAGCGATAAAAAACATGGAAAAGCCTTGACCGATCTGTTATAATAAATAACTACATATGCTGGGGAGAATCTATCCACCGGTGAAGGGGGCAGGGCCATGGACCAGGAGCTCAAACGGATCTTACGCAACGAGGCCTATATCTACGCCACGGTATTTTTTATCCTGGCCGGGGTGATCGCCACCCTGCGGTACTATTGGCAGTCGGGTCTGATGGCCGGCCTGGGCCTGGTGATGTTTCTCATCACCGCGCTGGTCAGCCGGAGCAAAACCAAAAGCGTAGGGGCCTATGTGCAGAGCAGCGTGGACGTGCTCTCCGACGGGGTGGCGGCCGCCGCCCCCTATCCCATGGCCACGGTGCGGCCCTCCACCGGAGAGGTGCTGTGGCACAACAAGCAGTTCACCAAGACCCTGGATCTCAGCGGCTCCCAGGTGGGCAGCTCTGTGTCCCAACTGCTGCCGGGCTTCACCCTCCAGTGGGTGAAAAACGGCCGGGTGGAGAGTGAGGACGACGTGGTCATCCGCGGCCGCCGCTACCGCACCCTGGGCTACGTGCCCAAAAACAAGTCCGACGGGCAGAGCCAGGACCTGGCCCTGCTCCAGTGGCTGGACGTCACCGAGCTGCTGGACACCCGGGACGAATATCTCCGCTCCCGGCCGGTGGTGGCCATCATCCTGGTGGACAACTACGACGAGCTCACCGCCAACATGACCGAGAGCCAGATCTCCACCCTGAACGCCGCCATCAACAAGCGCATCGGCGCCTGGGCCGAGGACATCGGCGGCCTGCTGCGCCGGCTGGAGCGCAACCGCTTCCTGTTTTTGTTCGAATCCAAAGACCTCTACCGCATCACCGAGGGCAAGTTCTCCCTGCTGGAAACCGTCCGCCAGGTGTCCAGCCCCACCGGGGTGGTGGCCACCCTGTCTTTGGGCGTGGGCAAGGACGGCAAGAGCTTCCAGGAGGACTATGACTACGCGGCCCTGGCCCTGGAGATGGCCCTCTCCCGGGGCGGCGACCAGGCGGTCATCAAGGATAAGTACGACTTCTCCTTCTACGGCGGCCGCTCAGTCGAAACCGAGCGCCGCTCCAAGGTCAAGTCCAGGGTCATGGCCTCGTCTCTGGCGGCTCTGGTCGAGCAGTCCAGCCAGGTCTTTGTCATGGGCCACCGCAACGCCGACGCCGACGCCATCGGTGCGGCGGCAGGCGTGTGCGCCCTGTGCCGGGCCAAGGAGAAGAAGGTCCACATTGTGGTGGATATGTCCTGCAACGCCGCAGGCAAGCTGATTGACCGGCTGAAGGCCGAGCCCTACTATAAAGACCGCTTCCTCTCCGGCACCGACGGCCTGCTCTTGGCAGACGCCAAAAGCCTGCTCATTGTGGTGGATACCAACCGCCCCGAGCAGGTGGAGAGCCGGCCCCTGCTGGAATCCGTGCCCCGGGTGGCGGTGATTGACCATCACCGCCGGGCGGCGGACTACATTTCCAACGCCGCCATCAACCACCACGAGCCCTTTGCCTCCTCGGCCTGCGAGCTGGTGACCGAGCTGCTCACCTACGCCGTGCCCGCCCGGGAGATCCTGCCCGTGGAGCTCATGGCACTGATGGCCGGCATTGTGCTGGACACCAAAAACTTCACCGTCCGGGTCAACAGCCGCACCTTTGAGGCGGCGGCCTTCCTCCGGGGCCAGGGCGCCGACCCGGTGGACATCCAGCGCCTGTTCCAAAGCGACTTTGACGAGACCGTCCGCCGCTACCAGATCATCGAAAAGGCCAAGGTCTACCGTGACAGCATCGCCATCACCGTGGCCAACAATGAGGTCCGCCGGGCCACTGCCGGCAAGGCGGCAGACGAGCTGCTGGCCATTGACGGCATTGACACCTCCTTTGTCCTCTTCCGCCAGCCCGAGGCCATCTACATCTCGGCCCGGTCCAGCGGCAGGGTCAACGTTCAGATGCTGCTGGAGCCTCTGGGGGGCGGCGGCAACGCGGCCTCGGCCGGCTGCCAGCTGAAGCTGGAGGACATTGAAGAGGCCAAGCACCGCCTGGTGGAGGCCATTGACAAATATCTCGCCGAATGAAGAAAGGAGACATTTCATCATGAAGGTTATTTTATTGCAGGACATTCGCGGCCAGGGCAAGAAGGGCCAGCTGGTGGAGGTATCCGACGGCTACGCCCGGAACTTCCTCTTCCCCCGCAAGCTGGCCCAGGAGGCCACTGCCGACAACGTCAACACCATGCGCATGAACGACAAGGCCAAGCAGGAGAAAGAGCAGCGGGCCCGTGAGAACGCCGCCAAGCTGGCGTCTCAGCTGCGGGAGATGACCCTGGAGGTCTACGCCAAGGGCGGCGGCGCCGGCCGGCTGTTCGGCTCCGTCACCACCCAGGAGATCTCCGACGCCCTGAAGGCCAAGGGAATCGACCTGGACCGCCGCAAAATCGTCATTGACGAGCCCATCAAAACCGTGGGGGCCTATACCGTCAAGTGCAAGCTGGGCTATGAGATCAACGCCCCGCTGAAGCTGGAGGTCAAGGAAAAGTAAGCCCCACTGGCCGCCCGCCGGGCGGCATATCCGTCGGAAGGAGGGACCACCGTGCCCGAAATGGAAGATCTGACCACCCGACAGCTGCCCCAGGCCATTGAGGCGGAGCAGTCTGTGCTGGGCTCTATTCTGATCGACAGTCGCTGTGTGGGAGAGGTCATCGGCATTCTCCAGCCCGAGGACTTCTATCTGCGCCAAAACCGGGAGATTTACGAGACCATCTACCAGATGTTCAACTACTCCCGGCCCATCGACCCGGTGACGGTGATCGATCAGCTGAAAGAGAACGGCACCTATGAGGAGGGCACCACCACCAACTACATCCGCCAGCTGATGGAAATCACCCCCACTGCCGCCAATGTGAAATATTACGCCAACATTGTCCGGGACAAGGCGGTGCTGCGGGCCCTGGCCCAGACCGCCACAGACATCAACCAGCTGGTGATGGACCAGGAGGGCCCTGCCTCGGCCATCCTGGAGGTGGCGGAGCGGAAGGTCTTCTCCCTGCGCCGGGGCAGCGCCGACGACGCCCTGGAGCGCATCGGCACGGTGATGGTCAAGGTCTTTGACCATCTCAACGAGCTGGCCCAGTCGGACCGGGAGTTCCCCGGCTACTCCACCGGCATCAAGGACCTGGACAAGAAAATCCACGGTCTCAACGACTCCGACCTGATCATTCTGGCTGCCCGCCCCGGCATGGGTAAGACCACCTTCGCCCTGAACATTCTGCGCAGCGTGGCCAAGCAGACGGGCAAAACCGTGGCCTTCTTCTCCCTGGAGATGTCCAGGGAGCAGCTGGCCAACCGCCTGCTCTCTGCCGAGAGCACCGTGGAAAACGACAAGCTCATCACCGGCCGGCTGGAGGTTGAGGACTGGGAGCGGATCAGCGTGGCCGCCTCGGCCCTGAGCCGCACGGACATCCGGGTGGACGACAACCCGGCCATCACCGTGGCGGAGATGAACGCCCTGTGCCGCCGGCTGGACAACCTGGGCCTGGTGATCATCGACTATCTCCAGCTCATGACCTCTGCCGGGCCCACCTCCAAGGGGGAGAGCCGGGTGCAGATCGTCTCAGACATCTCCCGCTCCTTAAAAATCATGGCCAAGGAGCTGAACGTGCCGGTCATCTGTCTTAGTCAGCTCAGCCGTGACACTGTCAAGCGGGGCGGCGACAAAAAGCCCATGCTCTCCGACCTGCGGGAATCCGGCTCCATCGAGCAGGACGCCGACCAGGTGATCTTCCTCCACCGGGAGGACTATTACGACGAGAACACCCAAAACAAAAACATCTGCGACTGTATCGTGGCCAAAAACCGCCACGGAGAACCCGGCACGGTCAAGCTCCAGTGGACGCCCCAGTATTTCACCTTCTCCGACCTGGAGACCCGGCACGCGGAGCCCTGAGCCCTGCCGCATGAAACAGAGGAAATACGCATAAAATGGAACAAGAGGTTTACAGCCGGATTTTGGAGCAGGCCTTGATCTCCCCCGGGGCGGACGTTACCGTGGCCCTCTCCGGGGGGGCGGACTCCGTGGCCCTGCTGTTGTGCCTGCGGGCCCTGGCCCCCCGGCTGAACGTCCGACTTCGGGCCGCCCATCTGCACCACGGCATCCGGGGGGCGGAGGCGGACCGGGACGCAGCCTTCTGCGCGGCCCTGTGCCGCCGGCTGGAGATCCCCCTGGTATTGGGCCGGGCGGACGCCCCGGCCCGGGCCGCCCGCACCGGCGAGAGCCTGGAGCTGGCCGCCCGCACCCTGCGCTACCGGTTTTTAGAGGCGGTGAGCCCCGGCCTGATTGCCACGGCCCACAACGCCGACGACAACGCAGAAACCCTGCTGCTCCACCTGGTCAGGGGCACCGGCCCCCGGGGGCTGGGAGGGATTCCGCCCCGCCGGGGCAGGATTGTCCGCCCCCTGCTGGGCACCCGGCGGCAGCAGATCCTGGACTATCTGGCCCGGCAGGGCCAGGACTTCTGCCAGGACAGCACCAACCGGGAGGACGACGCCCTGCGCAACCGTCTGCGCCACCGGGTGCTGCCCCTGCTGCTGGCGGAAAACCCCCGGCTGATTGAGAGCCTGGGCCACACCATGGCTCTCCAGCGCCGGGAGGACGAATGGCTCTCTGCCCGGGCCGAGGAGGCCCTGGCAGAGAGCCGGCAGGGAGCCGGCTGGAGCTGTGCCGCCCTGGCGGCCCTGGACCCGGTGCTGCTGGGCCGGTGCCTGCTGGGCCTGCTCTACGCCCAGGGGCTGGAGAGTCCCGGCGCAGTATACGTCCGGGCCCTGGAGCAGCTGGTGCGCAGCGGCGGGCCCTCCGCCCGGGTGGACCTGCCCGGAAACAGGCAGGCCCGGCGGGAGTACGACACCCTGCTGCTGGGCCCCCGGCCCAGCGCCCAGGGGCTGACCGAGCAGCCCCTGGCGGTGCCCGGGCGGACAGATCTGTCCGACGGCAGCTGGATTCTGACCTACGTTACAAAAAATTTAAATTTCTGCCCAAAAAAACTATCCACAATCGCCCTGAAGTGTGATATGATAGGCGCGAGCTGTTGGCGGGTGCGCGGCAGACTGCCGGGAGACCGGATCTGCCTGCCCGGCGGCAGCAAGACGCTGAAGCGGCTGATGATTGACCGCCGCGTCCCCAGGCATCTGCGCCACCGCCTGCCTGTGCTGCTGTGTGACGGCACAGTGGCAGGGGTGCCGGGCCTGGCTGCCGATCTCCGTTTCCGCCCGGAAGGGGAGGGGCCGGCGCTGGTGGTGGAATACCACCCTGCAGAAGAATCCCGCCCCCTGGGCGGTTACGAAGGAGAAGTGCTTTGAAAAAACAACCGAGAATCAGCGTGATGGTGATTTACACCCTGCTGCTGTTGTCCATGGTCTTTGCCCTGTACAAGCTCTTTGACGCCAGCAGCAACGTCAAGCTGCAATATTCCGAGGTGGTCACCCTCTTCCAGGACGAGAAGGTGGAGTCCTTTGCCATCCAGGGCAGCACCCTGGAGCTGGAGCTGAAGGAGGAGTACAAGGGCAGGTCCGAAATCCGCTACAAGCTGCCGGACTTCTCCGTGTTCTACTCCGACCTGAATGATCTGATCATGCAGCAGAAAAAGGACGGCGTGCTCAAGGAATACGACTATGTGGCCCAGTCAGAGACCTCTGTGATGCTCTCGGGCCTGTTGCCCATGCTGATCCTGGGCGTGGTGTTCCTGGTGGTCATGATGGTGCTGATGAACCGCATGGGCGGCGGGGCCGGCGGCGCCATGAAGTTCAGCCGGGCCAACGCCAAAATCGGCAAGTCAGACCGGAAGGTCACCTTTGAGGACGTCGCCGGTGCCGAGGAGGAGAAGGCGGAGCTCCAGGAGATTGTGGAGTTCCTGCGTGACCCGGCAAAGTACACCCGCCTGGGGGCCAAGGTGCCCAAGGGCGTGCTGCTGGTGGG
>DFIE01000083.1:5990-11032 GCA_002372735.1 Clostridiales bacterium UBA3705 | reverse complement strand
TCTCGTCGGTCTCGCCGAAATACTGGCGGCGCTCGGAGTGGCCGATGATGACGTACTCCACACCCAGCTCCTTCAGAGAGGCGGCGTTGGCCTCGCCGGTGTAGGCGCCCTTGTCGGCAAAGTGGACGTTCTGGGCGCCCAGCTTGATGTCACTGCCCTTCAGGGCCTCGGCGGCGGCAAAGAGGCTCACTGCCATGGGGCAGATCACGACCTCGGCGCCGGTGCGGTTTTCGATGGTTTTCAGATCCTCAACCAGAGCACGGGTCTCGGCGGGGGTCTTGTTCATTTTCCAGTTTCCTGCGATGATAGGCTTTCTCATGTGTTCTTTCTCCTGTTCTTTGATTGGGATATTGGGATGACAAATCAGTAGCCGGTGCCGTCGCTGGGGGCGCCGGTGCAGATCTTCTTGCCGGAGGAGGCGCCCAGGCGGTTTGCGCCGGCCTCAATCATGGCCACGGCGTCGGCATAGGTGCGCACGCCGCCGGAGGCCTTCACACCCATCTCGGGGCCCACGGTCTCCCGCATCAGACGCACGTCCTCTACTGTGGCGCCGCCGGTGGAGAAGCCGGTGGAGGTCTTCACAAAGTCGGCCCCGGCGGCCTTGGCAGCCAGGCAGGCCTTGACCTTTTCTTCGTGGTTCAGCAGGCAGGTTTCCAGGATCACCTTGACCAGGGCCTTGCCCTTTACGGCGTTGACCACGGCTTCGATGTCTCTTTGGACCAGCGCCCAATCGCCGGACTTGATGGCCCCCACGTTGATGACCATATCTACCTCACGGGCGCCGTTTTCCACGGCGTTGGCAGCCTCAAAGGCCTTGACCTCAGGGGTGGTGGCGCCCAGAGGGAAGCCGATCACGCAGCAGGGGGTCACGTCGGTGCCCTCCAGCTGCTGGGCGACAAAACGGATATAGCTGGGGTTGACGCACACAGAGGCGGTGTGGAACTCCTTGGCCTCGTCGCAGACCCGGCGGATATCCTCCAGGGAGGCCTCGGGCTTCAGCAGGGTGTGGTCAATGTATTTTGCCATAGTGGCAGGGGTAAAATGTTGCATATTCATTCATCCTTTCTGACGAAATGGTTGGATACATACCAATCCAAGTTTATTTTACCATAGCTTGCAGCGGATGTACAGAAATAATTTCACCAAAAACAGGTATGAATTTTTGTGGAAAATGCGGCGTTACACTTCCCAGCCGGAGAGATACGCCTCCTGCGCAGGGGTCAGGCGGTCAATCTCCATGCCGATGCCCTGCAGCTTCAGGGCGGAGACGGTGTCGTCAATCTCCCGGGGCACCTCGTAGACCCGCTTTTCCATGGCGGCACCGTGGTTTTTCAGGTATTCCAGCGCCAGGGCCTGGATGGAAAAGCTCATGTCCATAATCTCCGCCGGGTGGCCGTTGCCGGAGGCCAGGTTTACCAGCCTGCCCTCTGCCAGCAGGTTCAGGGTTCTGCCGTCCGCCAGCTCATAGCCCACAATCTCGGCCCGCCGGGGATAGACCCGCACAGCCATGGCTGCCAGCTCCTCTCCGTTCACCTCTACGTTGAAGTGGCCTGCGTTGGCCAAAAAGGCGTTGTCCTTCATCACCGCAAAGTGCCGGGCCACAATCACGTCCCGGCAGCCGGTGGTGGTGACAAACAGATCGCCCAGGGGGGCGGCCTGATCCATGGGCATCACCCGCATACCCTCCATAGAGGCCTCCAGGGCCTTGATGGGGTCAATCTCGGTGACGATCACATTGGCGCCCATACCCTTGGCCCGCATGGCCACACCCCGGCCGCAGTAGCCGTAGCCGGCCACCACCACGGTCTTGCCCGCTACCAGCAGATTGGTGGTGTGCATAATGGCGTCCCAAACGCTCTGGCCGGTGCCGTACTTGTTGTCGTAGTAGTGCTTGCACTTGGCGTCGTTCACATTCATCATGGGGAAGGGCAGCCGCCCGGCCCGGGCCCTGGCGTGGAGCCGGTGCACCCCGGTGGTGGTCTCCTCTGCGCCGCCGATCAGCCGGTCGGCCAGGTGTGCATATTCCCCGGTGAGCAGCTCCACCAGGTCGCCGCCGTCGTCAATCATCAGATCCGGGTGGCAATCCAGGGCAGCGGCCAGCAGCCGGGTGTACTCCTGCTGGTCCACCCCGTGTACGGCGTAGGTCTGCACGCCCAGGCTGGCCAGACCTGCGGCCACGTCGTCCTGGGTGGACAGGGGATTGCACCCCGTGGCGTGGACCTCTGCGCCTGCGGCCTGCAGGCAGGTGGCGAGATAGGCGGTTTTGGCCTCCATGTGGATGGACATGGTGATTTTCATTCCGGCAAAGGGCTTTTCCTGCTCCATCCGGGCGCGGATTGCCCCCAGGGCAGGCATAAAGTCCTTTACCCAGTCGATCTTCATCCGGCCGTATTCGGCCAGGGACGGATCCTTTACAATACTCATTTGCAGCCTCCTGTGGGTTGTTTTGCCTATGATAGCAGAAAATCCCCCGTTTTGCAACCGCCCAAGGGAATAATTTCCGCCCCGGCGGTGGAATGTGCCAATTGTTTACAGTTTCTTCCTTGAAAAATCCGTGGCAATGGGCTATACTGGAAGCAATCTGTACCGGAAGTGATCAAAATGGCAAAGACCCCTCTGAAAAATCAAATCAACCGCTTCTTTTTCCGCAACCGGGACAAGGGCATTCATAATCTGATGCTATACATCGCCATTGGCTGTGTGGCGGTGTATGTGCTGCATCTGCTGAATGTGAAGGATCCGTATATCACTCAGCTGCTGGTGTTCGACCGGGATTCGATTCTCCACGGCCAGGTGTGGCGGCTGTTTACCTATCCGCTGACGTTTTTGGTGGGCTCCATACCCTTCCTGGGTCTGCTGGGCCTGGTGTTTTACATCTGGTGCGGCCAGATTCTGGAGCAGTATTGGGGCACATTAAAGTTCAACCTGTTTTATCTCAGCGGTATCCTGCTTCTGGATCTCTCCGGCCTGCTCCTGGGCAGCGAGGCCACGGTGGATGATTTGAATCTCAGCCTCTTTCTGGCGGCGGCCACCGTCATCCCGGAGCAGCAGATCCGGATCTGGTTTGTTCTGCCGGTTAAAATGAAATGGCTGGCCTGGATTGATCTGGGCGCGACCCTGTACCGTCTGGTCAACGGCATATTTACCATGATCTACTACCTGACCCATACCGGCGTACTGTATCTGGGCTGGCTGCTGGTGCTGGTGCCGCTGGGGAACTACTTCCTCTTCTTTGGGCGGAGCTTTGTGAACGTACTGCCGGATTTTCTCCGCTTCCACCCCAAGAAGAGACAGTTCAAAACCGTCATCAAGCCCAACCATGTCAGACAGACGGGTAACTATCGCTTCCGCTGCACGGTCTGCGGCCGGACGGATGCGGAATATCCCAACCTGGAGTTCCGCTACTGCTCCAAGTGCACCGGTTATCGCTGCTACTGCCAGGATCATATCAACAACCACGCCCATATTACAAACATAGGGGAATAATATGCCGAGATTTTTTGTAACTGCGCTGCCACAGCCCGGCAGCACCACCGCCCTCACTGGGGAGAACGCGGCCCACGCCAAGGTGCTCCGGCTGCGGCCGGGGGAGAGCCTGACCCTGTGCGACGGCCGGGGCATGGAGTGCGACTGCGTTCTGCAGCCGGACGGCCTTCTGCTGGCCGGCCCGTCCAGAACCGGGGCAGGGGAGCCCGCCGTGGCCGTCACGGTCTATATGGCCCTGGCCAAGGCGGACAAGCTGGAGCACGTCATCCAAAAGGCCACCGAGCTTGGCGCGGCGGAGATTGTAGCCTTTCCCACCGAGCGCTGCGTCTCCAGGCCGGACGGGAAGAGCCTGGAAAAGAAGCTGGAGCGCTGGCAGAAGATTGCCGCCTCCGCCGCCGAGCAGTCCCGCCGGGGGAGAATCCCCGTGGTCCGGGCCCTGGACAGCTGCCGTGCCGCCCTGGCCGAGGCAGCGGGGGCGGAGCTGCCGGTGCTGTTTTACGAAAACGAACACGCCCGCACCTTTTCCGCGGCCATCGGCGCAGGCCCCTTTCAGACCGCGGCCCTGATCACCGGGCCCGAGGGCGGGTTTGACCCCCGTGAGGTGGAACTGGCCGAGGGCCTGGGCATCCGGATCTGCACCCTGGGCAGTCGGATCCTGCGCTGCGAGACCGCGCCCCTGTGCGCCCTGTCCGCCTTGATGTACGCCGTGGGGGAGTTTTAAAAGACGGCGCGCCCTGCCGGGTGCGCCGTCTTATACCGGAATGCAATCTGCAGTTTGGAATTATGCAAGGGGAGGATGGTTTTTCAGCCAGCCCAGATATCCCTCCAGAATCAGGCTGGCGGCCACGGCGTCCACGGTGTTTTTCCGCTTTTTGCCGTGGTATCCCGTGGCGGAGAGAATGATGTGGGCCTCCACGGTGGTCCGCCGCTCGTCCCAAAGTGCCACCGGCATACCGGCGGCCTGCTCCAGGCAGGCGGCAAACTCCCGGTACAGGGCAGCCCTGGGCCCCTCGCTGCCGTCCATATTCCGGGGAAAGCCCATCACCAGGATGTCGGGCCGGTGCTCCGGCAGCAGCGCGCACAGCGCCTGGATCGTCTTGTCTCGGTTTCGGCTGTGGATCACCGTGGTAAAGCCCACGATGGAGCCGGTGAGATCTGAAATGGCCACTCCGGTGCGGGCGTCGCCGTAATCAATTGCCATCACACGCATGGTGTTTTCCTCCGCTTTCTCAGTCTGCAGACTATGGTACTCTGCCGGGGCCGGAAAGTCAATGAAAAACCTTGATTTTCCCGGAAAAAATCGGAAAAAAACGTTGACTTCGGCCTTGCACTGTGATATAATGGCCCCACCTGTGAAAAGGGGCTATTTTTTTGTGCGCCTTTTCAGCCGCGGATGGGAGCTTCTCCCATGAAATCTGACTCGCCGCGGTGATACAGGGAGGCAATATAAGGAGGTGCCGTAATGCGCGTTAAAATCACTCTGAGATGTTCTGAATGCAAGCAAAGAAACTACAACTCCATGAAGAACAAGAAGAACGACCCCGACCGGCTCGAGA
>DFIE01000083.1:0-5920 GCA_002372735.1 Clostridiales bacterium UBA3705 | reverse complement strand
TACTGCAGATTCTGCAGAAAGCATACGCTTCACACCGAGACGAAGTAATCGGAAGGGAGATCAACATGGCTGAAGTCAAGAAGGAAAACTGGTTCAAAAGAACCTGGACATCCCTGACCAAATGGTTCCGGGGGATGAAGAGCGAGCTCAAGAAGGTCGTGTGGCCCACTTGGCCTCAGGTGCTCAACAACACCCTGGTTGTCATTGTGGTTTCCGTCATCTTTGCCATCATCATCGGCCTGATCGACTATCTGGCTTACGAGGGCATCACTGCGCTGCTGCGTCTGATCGGGTAATCCGGCATGGCAGAAAACGCGAAATGGTACGTGGTGCAGACCTATTCGGGTTATGAAAACACCGTAAAGGCCACCATCGAAAAGACCATTGAAAACCGACAGCTGCAGGATACCATCTGCGAGGTGGTCATTCCCACTGAAACCGTCACCGAGGTGACCGACAGCGGTCCCAAGACGGTGGAGCGGAAGATTTTCCCCGGCTATGTGCTCATCAAGATGGTGATGAGCAGTGAGAGCTGGTACATCGTCCGCAATGTGCGTGGCGTCACAGGCTTTGTGGGAGCCAGCAGCACCAACCCCACTCCTCTCAACGAGAAGGAAGTAGTCCAATGGGGTGTGGAGCGCCACGAAATCGTCGTATCCTTCGCCGTGGGCGATACCGTCCGTATTGTAGACGGGCCCCTGACCTCCTTCACCGGACGGGTCGATGCCCTGGATATTGACAAAAACAGCGTTCGCGTCGTTGTTTCCATGTTCGGACGCGAAACTCCAGTCGAGCTTGAGCTTGACCAGGTGGAGAATATCTCCGACTGACACGACCACTGCACCGTGGTCAGAACGTGGGAGGGGCTCAGCCCCGCCAAATCACCACTTTATTTCAGGAGGTGCTTATCATGGCACAGAAAGTTACAGGTTATATCAAACTGCAGATTCCGGCTGCAAAGGCAACCGCTTCCCCTCCGGTAGGCCCCGCTCTGGGTCAGCACGGCGTCAACATTTCCCAGTTCATTAAAGAATTCAACGAGCGCACCAAGGACCAGGCCGGCTTCAAGATCCCCGTGGTCATCACCGTCTATGCCGACCGCAGCTTTACCTTTGTCACCAAGACCCCCCCGACCCCCACTCTCATCCTGAAGACCCTGGGGATCGAAAAGGGCTCCGGCGTTCCCAACAAGACCAAGGTTGCCACCATCACCAAGGCACAGGTCCGCGAGATCGCCGAGAGAAAGATGCCCGACCTGACCGCGGCCACCATCGAAGCCGCCATGAGCCAGGTGGAAGGCACCTGCCGCTCCATGGGCATCGCTGTTGTTGACTGATTACTGACCGAGACTCTGTCTCAATATGTGGGAGGATTATTCCGCATCACCACTTTAAGGAGGATATTACATTGTTTAGAGGTAAAAAATATAAGGATAGCGCGAAGCAGATCGACCGCTCCGTGCAGTATGATCCCGCGGATGCGCTGGCCCTGGTTTGCAAGACTGCTTCCGCCAAGTTCGACGAGACCGTAGAGATTCACATCCGCCTGGGTGTTGACTCCCGTCATGCTGACCAGCAGGTCCGTGGCGCCATCGTTCTGCCCAACGGCACCGGCAAGACCCGCCGGGTGCTGGTGTTCGCCAAGGACGCAAAGGCTGACCAGGCTCGCGAGGCCGGTGCTGACTTCGTCGGCGGCATGGACATGGTAGAGAAGATCCAGAAGGAAAACTGGTTCGACTTCGACGTGGTCGTCGCTTCCCCCGATATGATGGGCATCGTTGGCCGTCTCGGTAAGCTGCTGGGCCCCAAGGGCTTGATGCCCTCTCCCAAGGCCGGCACTGTGACCCCCAACGTGGCTGCTGCCGTCAAGGAAATCAAAGCCGGTAAGATCGAGTACCGTCTCGACAAGACCAACATCATCCACTGCCCCATCGGCAAGGTCAGCTTTGGCCCCGAGAAGCTGAGCGAGAACATGTCCGCTCTCATCGGCGCTGTCATCAAGGCCAAGCCCGCTGCCGCCAAGGGTCAGTATATCAGATCCTGCGTCATCGCCTCCACCATGGGCCCCGGCGTCAAGGTCAACACCACCAAGTATTGATCGTTGGAAACAGCTGCTCCCTCCGCGCAGAATGCGCGGAGGGAGCATTTTGTCATTTTACGCCGGAAAACCCGTCCAGCAGCTTGTAGAGCAGGCGGTACATGGTCATAGCCTCCTCCGGGCTCAGCCGGACGCAGGCCCCCATCTGCCCGGGGATGCCCTTTGCCCGGTCCCGCAGGGCCAGCCCTGCCGGGGTGAGCTCCACCAGCAGCACCCGCTCATCGCTGCGGCTGCGGCTGCGGGTCACAAAGCCCTTGCTCTCCAGGCTCTTAAGCAGGGGTGTGAGGGTGCCGCTGTCCAGATACAGGATTTTGCCCAGCTCCTTGACGCTGAGCACCTGCTTGTCCCACAGTACCATCAGGGTAATGTACTGGGTGTAGGTGAGATTCAGCTCGTCCAGCATGGGCCGGTACTGCTTGATGACCTCTCTGGATGCGGCGTAGAGGGGGAAGCACAGCTGGTTTTCCAGGTGCAGGCCCTGGTATTCGTCCTCCATCTCAGGCCCTCTGAGACTCGTTGTAGGCCTTGCGCACGGCTCTGGCCAGCTGGTCGGCGCAGGAGGTGGGCTTGTAGCCGCAGGTGTTGCCCTTCAGGTAGCCCTCAATCTGCTCCACGGTCATGCCGTCCACCAGCTTGCTCACGGCCTTCAGATTGCCGTTGCAGCCGCCGTAGAACTGCACGTTGGTCACCACGTCCCCGTCCAGGTGGAAGGTGATCTGCATCGGGCATACGCCCTGGGGTCTGTATTGATAATCCATTGTCATTGTTCCTCCAGAAATGATTCTCAATTTTATTGTATGCAATTTAAATAATACCGGATGATTCTCCAAAAGTCAAGATGAAAGAAAATCCAGACAAATTTGCAAAAATACTTGCACTTGCCGGCGCAGTCCTGTATAATATCGATAAATGAAGCATACGCTTCAGATTTCAGAGAAGGAGGAACTTAAAATGAAAGACATGAAGAAATACCTTGCGGAGTTTATCGGCACCTTTGTCCTGGTCTTTGTGGCCTGCGGCACCGCCATTGCCACCAAGTGCAGTGTGGACAATCCCGCCGGCTACCTGGCCACCGCCCTGGCCTTCGGCCTTGTGATTGTGGCCATGGCCTACTCCATCGGCAACATCTCCGGCTGCCACATCAACCCTGCAGTTTCCCTTGCCATGCTGATCAGCAAGAAGATGAGCACGAAGGACTTCATCGGCTACGTGGTCGCCCAGGTCCTGGGCGCAGTGGTCGGCGCTCTGTTCCTGGGCCTGTGCTTCGGCTTTGACTGCGGCTTCGGCGCCAACGCGCCCCAGGTTGCCAACGGCCACGGCGTGATTACCGCCCTGTGCGCCGAAGTGGTGCTGACCTTTATCTTTGTCCTGACCATTCTGGGCGTCACCTCCCGCGAGGGGTTCAGCAAGGTGGCCGGCCTGGTCATCGGTGGGGCGCTGACCCTGGTGCATCTGCTGGGCATTGCCCTGACCGGCACCAGCGTGAACCCGGCCCGCTCCCTGGGCCCGGCTCTGTTTGCCGGCGGCGACGCGCTGAAGACCGTTTGGATCTTCATCCTGGCTCCTCTGGTGGGCGGCGCTCTGGCTGCCATCTGCTGGTCCATCCTGGATAAGAAGGACTGATCCCATCGCATACGCCCAAGGGGCACGCTGTAAACGCATCTGTTTGCAGCGTGCCCCTTTGCTTTGGGCGGCGGATTGTTGCCGCATACCTCCCGGCCGGGCCGCATAGAATGTTGCGACACACAGCCTGGGAGGTGCAGACATGACAAACACCATCGAAGACAGAGTTTGCGAGGAAGCTGTGTACATCCTGGAAACCCAATCTACCGTCCGGGCCGCGGCCAAGCGGTTCGGCATCTCCAAATCCACAGTCCACAAGGATCTGACCGAGCGCCTGCGGCAGTGCAACCGCAGCCTGTACAGTCAGGTGCGCCGGGTGCTGCTGCAGAATAAGGCCCAGCGCCATCTGCGGGGCGGGGAGGCCACACGTAACAAATATCGCCGCGGCTGAAATAAGCGCCCGCCGGTCCGGATGGGATCGGCGGGAGTCGGTGGTTACAGACACACAGGGGCGTAGCGGGGGCTGTTCAGCACCTCCAGCATAAAGGCATAGGGCTCCAGCCGACCGGAGCGCAGCAGGGCGAACAGCCGGGGGGAGTTGCCGGAGACCAGGGCCACGCCCTGCTCGTTTTTGGTCACGGGCAGCTGGTGGCTGCGGCTGTTGACGTTCCAGAACACCACCTGGGGCAGACGGTAGCCCTGCGCGGCAAACAGCGCGCGGGCCGCCTCAAAGTTGGTGGCGGAGGCATCCTGCACACAGGCGTCAAACTCCATGTCAGAGATCACATACAGCCGCCGGGGCAGCTCCTGCTGGGGCAGGTGATGCTTTACCGCCGTGTCCAGCAGCAGGCGGAACACAGCCTGCAGGTTGGTGTTGGATATTTCGTTGAAGGTTTTGCAGTACCTCACCTTCTCGGCGATGGTCGCTCCCCGGACTTCCACCAGTCGCGGGCTGTTGGAGAAGGTGATGAAGTGGTTGTGGAACTGCCCGGTGCAGCGCTCGGCAAAGTAAATGGCCAGACTTTGGGCCACTGCTGCCGGGCAGGGGCTGTCAGTGGTGTACATCGAACCGGAGCCGTCAGCCACTACCAGAGCGTTTTCGCCGTGGGTAAAGTCTGCCTGGGCGTTCCAGGCGGCGTCCATAGCGGCGCACTCAGCAGGGGAGGGGGTGCCCCGGTACAGGGGCCGGATGATATCATAGGGGGCCAGGGTGCCGGTGTGCATTACAGCCTGCCCTTGCCGCACCTGATCCAGCCAGGCCAGATACCGGGCGCCGTCGTTGCGCAAAAAGGCCTTGCGGTACTTCAGCTGCGCCTGGCCGGGCAGAGCTTCGTAGTCAAAGGTGTAGTCCCGCAGACGCAGCCGGTTTTCCACCACGTCCAGATAGCGGCGCAGGGCGGACAGAGACTGCCGGTACTCCCGCTGGCGCAGGCCCATCAGCCGGCACAGGGCCTTGGCCTGCCCCACGGTCTCCGGGCAGGAGGCGTTCACCGAGGGCAGCCATTTGGCCAGCAGGCTGGCGGGCTCGCCTCGATCCATGGCGTTCAGGTCCCGTTCCAGCTGGGCCTGGAGCATAGCTGCCGCCGCATCCCGGCAGGGGGTGCCCAGCAGCACCAGCACGTCGTCCCAACGGCCGTAGAAGGGGATCTGTTCCAGATTCCGGCGTACCGTGTCCGGCGCGGCGCTTGCCAGCTCCTGCAAAATCACCCGGAACACCCTGCGTTCGCCCAGGCCGCCTCGGGCATCCCGCAGAAAGAACAGCAGCCGCAGGGCAAGCTGGGCGTCCTCGGTCCAGGCCCGGACAAAGCGGTTTAGAATCTCTTGTTCAGAGGCATGGCGCAGGGCGCCGGCAGCAGCAAACAGATCCAGACAGTGGGATCCGGAGGAAAGGAGGCTCTCGGCGCCGTTTTCAGTTCTGGCCCGGTTGGCCTCTTGCTTCAATTCGTTCAGCATCTGGGTTCCTCCTTTTGCTACCAGCGTTCCTTTCGCGCCAGGGCATAGACAATGGTCCATATCACATTTGCCAGGGCCAGCGCAATCCCGGCCCAGCCCAGGCCCAAAGCAGCCCCATAGCTGCACAACAGGGTGCCCAGGATTGCCATAAAGCACCAGCGCTTTTTTGTGACCAGGCCGAAATATACCAGCACGATGCCGAACAGCGGCGCAACCACGCCCGCGCCTACCATAGACAGCAGATGCAGCAGGGTGTTGCAGGCCAGTACCGCGAGGCCTACCTTGGAGGGCCGGCCCTTCCGCTGCA
>DFIE01000070.1 GCA_002372735.1 Clostridiales bacterium UBA3705 | reverse complement strand
GGCATCCGCCCCTACGGGTGCTGAATACGTGTACGTCCCCTCCGTAAGGGCGGATGTGGGCATCCGCCCCTACGGGTGCAAACCCGCAAACGGCATTTTCCAAATGTTTTCAAATCGTAATTTGAAAACTCCACCATTCTCAATTTTCAATTCTCAATTTTCCATTCCCGCCAAGCTCACGCCCGGGGGAGGAACTCCTCCCGCAGGAGGGAGGTCTCGGGCAGGGTCATGGGGTCCAGGGGGGTGAAGGACTCCAGCCCCTCCAGGATCAGATCCACCAGCTTGGGCTGGGGATGCTCCTCCAGCTTCAGCAGCATGGGCTCTGCAATGGGCCGGAAGGCCGCCACCTCGTAGGCGTGGGAGGAGTCAATGCTGATGTGGGCAAACTTCTTGTAGGGCGAAATAAACCGCTTTTCGCCGTAGCGGACGTTCTGCCACATGCCCAGGGTCTCCTCTGCCGAGGCGTTGCGGAAGTTGTAGTCCCGGACGATCCGCCGCAGCACCCGCATCCACACCCGGTCAAAAATCTCCACGTCGTTGTCGTACACCGAGGACGCCGTGGACACGAAAATCCGGGTGGCCTCCGGGTTCCGGTCGGTGAGCATGGGGTTCAGGCCGTGGATGCCCTCAAAAATCACCGCCTCGTGCTCCTTCAGCTGCAGGGGACGGAACCGGGTGGGGTCCTGGCGCTGGCGCTTAAAGTCAAAGAAGGGGACCACGATCTCCTCCCCCCGGTCCAGCTTGCGCAGATGCTCGCCCAGCAGGGCGGTATCCAGAGCCTGGGGGGCCTCCAGATCGGGGCTGCCGTCCTTGGTCTTGGGGAAGTCCGGGGCGCTCTTGGCCCGGTAGTAGTCGTCCAGGGAGATCATGTGGCAGTACAGCCCCCGCTCCTCCAGGGCCTTGCGCACCCGGGAGGCGGTGGTGGTCTTGCCCGAGGAGGAGGGACCTGCCAGCAGGATCACCCGGCTTTGGCCCAGCCGCTGGAGCACCAGCTCGGCGGCCTGCTTCACCCGGGAGGTGTAGAGGGCGTCACATTTTGCCACAAAGGACTTGGGGTCGGATTGCAGGGCGTAGTTGATCTCGTCAAGCTCGATTCTCATAGTTCATTCTCCTTTTCCGGTGTCAGGTCCCGGAGGGGGTCGATCTGCCCCAGCCGGGCCAGGAAATCCTGCTTTTGGGCCAGGACCTGGTCGAATTGGTCGATATACTGCTGCGGGAACTTGGGGTTGTGGAAGCGCTCCAGCCGGGTGGCGGAGAGATTCAGCTTGCTCATCCCGCCGCCGCCCAGGGAGACAATGGTGTGCAGCTCCTCCATCATGTAGATATTGTACAGGCACAGGTCCCCGTCCCGGCACCAGCCCACGTTTTCAAAGCTGCCGGACATGTACTTTTGCCGGTAGAGATAGTAGGGCCGGTAGCCCCGGGATCGGAGGAGGCGGTTGGCGGTGTCCACCATGTCAGTGACGGTCTGCTCGCTGGGCAGCTGCTGCCGCCGGGTGAACAGGTCGGCCCCCTTTTTCAGAGCCAGGGTGTGCACTGTGATATTGGAGGGGTTCAGCGCCAGCACCCGCTCCAGGGAGCGGGTGAAGCCCTCGAGACTGTCCCCGGGCAGGCCGGCGATGAGATCCATGTTCACCGAGGTGAAGCCCGCCTGCTCCGCCTGGCGGAAGGCCCGCTCCACGTCGGCCCCGGTGTGGGGCCGGCCCACGGCGGCCAGGACCCGGTCGTCCATGGACTGGGGGTTGATGCTCATCCGGGTGGCCCCCAGGCGGCGGATGGTCAAAAGCTTTTCCGGGTCCAGGGTATCGGGGCGGCCGCCCTCCACGGTATATTCTATCAGGCCGGAGAGATCAAAATGCCGGGCAATGGCCTGCATCAGCCGCTCCAGCTGGGGGGTGGACAGGGTGGTGGGGGTGCCCCCGCCCACGTACAGGGTGCGCACCCGGCGGCCCAGCCGGGCCAGGGCCGGCCCCACCAGGGCGATCTCTCGGAGCAGGCAGTCCAGATAGGGCTCCAGCAGGGCCCCGGCGCCCCCGATGGTCTGGCTGACAAAGGAGCAGTAGGAGCACCGGCTGGGGCAGAAGGGAATGCCCACGTACACGGATACGTCCCCCGCCTCGGCGGCCTGCAGGGCCCGGACGGTGGCCAGGCTGGCCTGGACGCAGAGCTCCGCCCGGCCGGGGCTGACAAAAAAGGTCTGCTCCATCATGGCCCCGGCGCTGTCTGCATTGCCGCCGGCAAGCAGGTGCCGGGTGGTGAGCTTGGTGGGCCGCACCCCGGACAGGGCCCCCCACACCGGGGGCTTTGCCAGCAGGGGCAGGGCCGCCAGGTAATAGCTGCGCTGGAGCAGCCTGCGCCGCAGGGCGTAGGTCTCGTCCTCCAGCTTCAGCCGGCGGCTGATCCGGGAGCGGACCCCGCCCCGGGTGATCACCGTGGTGGCGGTGAGAAACCGGCTGCCCCGGCGCAGCACCGAAACCGCCCCGTCCCCGTCAAAGGGCTCCGGGCAGAACTCCATGGGCTCGTCGGGAAAGAGGCAGAGCTGGAGCTGCTCCAGGGCGTAGCGGTCCTCATGGCCGCGGATGTATAACTTCATGGCGGAATCTCCCTGTCAGGCCGGGCAGTTTTTCATGGCCCGGATCAAAAATTGGTTGGCCCGGCGCTCCCGGTTCAGGGTGGTGGCGTCCCCGTGGCCGGGGAAGACCTGGTAGTCCCCCTCCAGCCGGCCCAGCCGGGCCAGGGACTCGTTGAGCTTCAGCCAGGAGCCCCCCACGCTGTCGGTGCGACCGCAGCCGCTCCGGAACAGGGTGTCGCCGCTGAACATCCAGTCGCCGCACAGCAGCACGCAGCTGCCCGGGGTGTGGCCCGGGGTGTGCAGCACCTTGAAGCGGAGCCCGTCCACCGCCACCTCGTCCCCCTCCCGGTACAGGTCGGTGTACACCAGGCCCCGGCGCAGGTAGGCGGGCATGGTCAGGTCCTCCGGGTGGAGCCAGGCCGGGCAGCAGGCGGCTGCCAGGATGGGGCCCGAGGCCCCCACATGGTCGTAATGTCCGTGGGTGAAGAGCACGGCCTTCAGCTCCAGCCGCAGCTGGCCCACGGCGCCCAGCACCCGCTCGGCGTCGTCACCGGGGTCAATGACCACCGCGGCCCGGGTGGCTTCGTCGTAGACAATATAACAGTTGGTCTCATAGTCGCCCAATGTCAGATGGGTCATTCCCATGGTTGGATCACCTCCGCAGGTTCCGGGTTGTGGTTAATCGCTCAGTCCCCAGGGCCCCCCCGGCGGAGGGCCCACAAGAGCTCTGGGTTGGTCCGGCGCTCCAGCGCCAGGGTGGAGGGCTCGCCGTGGCCGGGCAGGACCTGATAGTCCCCCTCCAGCCGGGCCAGCCGGCGCAGGGAGGCGGCCATCTGCTCCATGCTGCCCCCGGGCAGATCCACCCGGCCGCAGCTGCCGGCAAAGAGGGTGTCGCCGCACAGCAGCAGCTCCCCGCACAAAAAGCACACGCTGCCCGGGGTGTGGCCCGGGGTGTGCAGCACCCGCAGCTCCGCCCCGGCAAAGGAGAGGACGTCCCCGTCCGCCAGGGGCAGGGTGTCCGGCAGGCCGTGGGTCAGCCAGGTGGGCAGGCTCCGGTCCGCCGGGTGGAGATAGATGGGCGCTTTGCCCAGCGCCAGGATGGGCCCGGTGTCAGAGGCGTGGTCAAAGTGGCCGTGGGTGAGCAGAATGGCCTGCACCCGCAGCCCCATGGCCCGGATCCGGGCGGCGGCCAGGGTGCCGTCGTCCCCCGGGTCCACCACCACAGCGGCCAGGGTATCGGGGTTGTAGAGCAGATAACAATTGGTGCCGATGGAGCCGGCGGTCACAGAGGTCAGCTGCATAAGCGCGCTCCTTTACAGTGTGGGATTGTCTCGCCCCCCTGCGGGGGAGAATTGAGAATTGAAAATTGAAAATTGAAAATTGTGGAGTTTTCAAATTGCTATTTGAAAACATTTGGAAAATGCCGGTTGTATGGGCGAGCATTGCTCGCCCGCCCCGTAGGGCAATCCGATTTGCCTGCGGCAAATGCATTCGTTCCGAATGCCGGACAAGCAAGGCTTGTCCCTACGTCCACGTTCGCAACCTGCACAAACCCCGTAGGGGCGGATGCCCATACCCGGCTTGCCGATCGTACCGGTGTGACAGAGCAGATCGTGTTCCCCC
>DFIE01000060.1:340-7465 GCA_002372735.1 Clostridiales bacterium UBA3705 | reverse complement strand
TGAGCGGCCGCTACGGAAGAGCGTGTACACAATCAGCTGCCAAGGGGCAGTGGGTCAAAAGCTCCCGGGCGACGGGGGCGTACTCCTGCCAGCGCCGGGCCTTGCGGATCTGCTTGTACAGGCTCTCGGCCCCGGTGAACCGGCAAATCAAAAATGCCCACAGCTCCTTGAGCTTGGGCAGGGCCGCCCGGTCCGGGTCCATGGCGGCAAGGTAGCTGTCGCACAGCAGGCCGTGGAAGGTCTCCAGCTGCTGCCGGGTGGCGGGGGCGCCGCACAGGGCCGGGTCCATCAGCAGGCCCCGGCCCAGCATCACCGCCTCCACCCCGGGGTGGGCCGCTGCAAAATCCGCCACCGCCTGCCGGGTGAACAGATCCCCGTTGTAGCACAGGGGCAGGGCGGTTTGGCCCAGGGCCCACTCAAACCGGTCCGAATGCACCCGGCCGGCGTAGAGCTGTCGGCGGGTCCGGGGGTGGATGATCAGCTCCCGGAGGGGATACCGGCTCAGCACCGGCAGGATCCTGTCAAACTCCGCCGGGTTCTCCAGCCCCAGCCGGGTCTTTACCGACACCGGCAGGGGGCTGGCGGCGCACACCTGGTCCAAAAACCGGTCCAGGGCCTCCACGTCCCGGAGCATTCCCGCGCCCTTGCCCTTGGCCACCACCGTGCCCGAGGGACAGCCCAGGTTCAGATTCACCTCTGTAAAGCCCAGCTCCGCCAGGGCGCCTGCCGCCCAGAGAAAGTCCTGGGCGTTTTTCGTCAGCAGCTGGGGCACCAGCTGCTCCAGGCCCACCAGGCCGGGGGTCAGCTCCCGCAGCTGCTTGGGGGTCAGGCTGTGGACCTGGGTGGGGGAGAGGAAGGGCAGATAATACCGGTCCGGCCGGGGGAAGCAGGCGGCGTGGGCCTCCCGAAAGGCCCGGGTGGTGATGCCCTCCATGGGGGCAAAGCAGCGCCTCATCCGGCTCGTCCCGCGGGCTCGGCGGGGGTGACGCTGCCGTCGGCGGGCTGGACGCCGGTGTCAGGGGCCTGGTTGGCCGCCGGGTCCGGGGCGGGGGCCGCTGCGGGGTCGTAGCGGAATACCAGCTCGCCCAGCACGGTGTCGGGCCGGTCTGCGTGGGTGAACTCCAGCCGGACCTCGCCGGCGGTCTGGCAGGTCACCGGCACCAGGGACGTCCAGGGCTTGGTGCCCGTGGGGGTGCCGTCGCTGTTCAAAAAGGCCTGGCCGGTCTTGCCGTCGGGCAGGGTGTAGCGCATCAGCACGTGGATCAGCTCCCCGCCGACGTCCAGGTCGTAGTGGACGTACAGCAGGCTCAGATCCCAGGCCAGGTCGATCCCGGCGCCGTCGTCCACGGGGCTCATACTCACGTGGAAGGCGTACTCGTTCTGCCCCGTGGCCTGCTGCTGCAGCCAGGCGCTGTCCTCATAGCCCTCCCGGGCCAGCTCGCCCAGATACTCGATGGTGGTCTGGTCCGGCTGGCTGATGTTACTCTCGGCGTAGTCGTACATACACTTCAGCCGGCGTTCGGGGGCGTCCTCATAGTCGCCCAGCTCGCCGAACAGGTCCGCCGCCCCGGTGAGATTGCCCATCTGCTCGGTGAGATCGGCGATCTGGTACCGGCAGCGGAGAATCCGGTCGGCGCTGTCCTGGTAGTCGCCGGCGGCGGCAAAGTACTCCAGCGCAGTGTAGTACAGGGTGATGGCCTGGTCCGGGTCCGGGGCGACCCCGGCGTCCTCAAAGGCGGTCAGGCCCCGGCTGTAGTTGCAGCGCTGCTTCAGGGGCTCCAGCTTTTCGTGGCCGCCGTACTCCTGCTCCAGCTGCTCCACGTAGGACCAGGCGGTCTCCACGTCCCCGGCGTTGTAGGCCAGCACGCCCAGGCTGTACAGACAGTCGGCGCAGTAGCTCTCGTACCCGGGCAGACCCAGCAGGGCCTGGTAGGCGGCGGCGTAGTCCTCGTTGCGCATCAGGCCCAGGCCGATCTGGCCCTTGCAGTCCAAAATCCGCTGGGGGGCGTCTTTGTACTCGCCCAGCTCGGTGAAGGTGGCGATGGCCTGCTCATACTGGGCCGTGGCCTGCTGGGACACGCCCTCCTGGTAGCGCATAAAGGGCATGAGATACTTGTAGCTGCACCAGGCGGCCCCCAGCAGGAACACCAGCACCGCGGCAATGATGGCGGCGGTGCGGCCGCCGGAGGCTTTCTTTTCGGGCTTGGCCTCCTCCCGGGGCTGGGGGGCCACCGGGGCTGCCGGGGGCGCAGGGGGCTCCGGGGCCAGCAGCTGGGCCAGATCCAGGGGATCGGGCTCCCGCACGGCGGCGGGGACCACCACCGGGGCCACCACCGGGGGAACCGACGGGGCCGCCGGGGCCGCAGGCGCAGCCGACGGGGCCGCCGGCGCCGCAGCGGGGGCGGCAGGCTCCGGCGCGGGGGCCGGGGCCGGATGGCGGAGGGACTCGGGGTCCATGTGGGCCTCCAGCCAGGCTCTGGGGGCGCCGCAGCGGACGCAGCGCAGGCTGCGGCCGGAGTTGGTGACGCCGCAGGTGCACTGGAAGGCCCCCCGCAGGGATTTGAAGTAGTAATCGTTGTGCACCCCGCCGGTGCGGGCGGCAGCGGCCAGGGCGGGGTAGAGCTCGTCCCCGGGCCGGACGGCCACCGGGGGCGGCACGCTGATGTAGTCGGACCGGGCGGGCTCGTTCCAGGCGGTGGCGTCGGTAAACACCACCCGCTGGGGATAGATCTCCACAAAGGTGACCCCGGAGGGCCACAGGGTGAGCACCTTGTCGTCGCCGAAGATCCGGCCGGTGCGCACAGCCAGACCGGTGACGGGGATGAGCTCCAGGGTGGTGATCTCCTGGCCCCGGGCGTCCTTGCAGACGATGCGCAGGTAGACGCTCATGACGGTGCGGTCGCTGTGGTTCAGCATCCGGACCTGGAGCAGCCGCTGACCCTGTTCCAGATCCAGGGAGAGCTGGTAGCGCAGCACGCTCACCGGGCAGCCGGGGCTGAACAGCTCCTGCCCGGCCTGGGTCAGGGTTTGGTAACGTTCATAATCAGACATGGCATCCTCACTTGTTGTGATGTTGCGGTTTTAATGTATCCTATATTATATGCAAATCCCGGGTTCATGTCAAGTGTTGCACCTTGACCTGGAAGGATTTGCATGGTAAAATAGATTCGGCGGAGCTCCGCCAATCTGATGATAACGGGAGGACATTTCCATGGACGCACGTTTGCAGCCCCTGCTGACCAGCTGGAAGATCGGCAGCTGTGAAATCAAAAACAGAGTCGTCCTTGTCTCCATGGGCGGCACCAATCTGCTGGGCTGGATGGAGAAAAACCACTTTGACAAGGAAGGCGCCCACTTCATCCTCGAGGTGGCCAAGAACAACGCCGGTCTGGTGCTGCCGGGCTGCCAGCCGGTGTACAACCCCATGTTCGGCCAGTGGCTCCACAAGAACGAAAAGATGTTCAAGGACCTGGCCAAGTGGATGCCCGAGTTCCACAAAACCGGCGCCAAGCTCTTTGTGCAGCTCACTGCCGGCTTCGGCCGCTCCTTCACCGTCAGCGAGATGATGGAGAAGCTCTACAACAACAAGCTCCTGCGCGCCGTGGCCAAGCCCGTGATGGACCTGGACAAGATCACCGCCTCCGCATCCCCCTCGCCCAACCGCTGGTCTGACAAGCTCCCCTCCAGAGAGATGACCAAGGCCGAGATCCAGGAGTTCATCGACTCCTTCGCCAAGTCCGCCAAGCTCCTGAAGGACGCCGGGGTAGACGGCGTGGAGGTCCACGCGGTCCACGAGGGCTATCTGCTGGACCAGTTCACCCTGAAATACGTCAACAAGCGCACCGACGAATACGGCGGCAGCCTGGAAAACCGCTATCGCTTTGCCGCCGAGATCGTCAAGGCCATCAAGGCCGCCTGCGGCAGCGACTTCCCCGTGTCTCTGCGCTACTCCGTGCTGTCCAAGACCAAGGGCATGCGCCAGGGCGCCCTGCCCGGCGAGGAGTACACCGAGGTGGGCCGGGATATGGCAGAGTCTGAGCTTGCCGCCAAGTTCCTCCAGGACGCCGGCTACGATATGCTCAACTGCGACAACGGCACCTACGACGCCTGGTACTGGGCCCACCCGCCCATCTATATGCCCGAAAACTGCAACCTGGAGGACGTGGCCCACATCCGCAAGTTTGTGGACATCCCCGTGGTCTGCGCCGGCCGGATGGATCCCTTTGTGGCCGCCGAGGCCGTGCGGGAGGGCAAGATCGACGGCGCCGGCTTCGCCCGTCCCTTCCTGGCCGACCAGGCCTGGTTCACCAAGCTGCTCCAGGACCGGCCCGAGGACATCCGCCCCTGCATCCTGTGCCACAACGGCTGCTTCAACATGTGCCACTACCAGGGCGTGCCCAATGACCAGGACCTGTCCGACTCCCTGCACCTGGCCCGCTGCGCCGTCAACGCCGAAACCATGCAGTGGAACAAGCACAAGATCAAGCCCACCAAGACCCCCAAGACCGTCCACATCGTGGGCGGCGGCATCGGCGGCATGGAGGCCGCCCGGGTGCTGAAGCTCCGGGGCCACAAGCCTGTGATCTACGAAAAGAACGACCATCTGGGCGGCGTGTTCGTGGCCGCCTCCAGCGAATCCTACAAGGGCAAGCTCCGGGACCTGCTGGAGTGGTACAAGCGCCAGATGGAGGTGCTGGAGATCCCCGTCAAGCTCAATGAAGAGGTCAAGGAGCTGGAGCGCTTCGGCGCCGACCCCGTGATCATCGCCACCGGCGCCACCCCCAGGCTGCTCCGGTTCATCCCCGGCTACGAAAAGATGATCGAGGCCGTGGACTTCCTGGGCGGCAGAGAGGTCGGCCAGAAGGTCGTGGTGGTGGGCGGCGGTCTCACCGGCAGCGAAATCGCCTATGAGCTGGCGCTCCACGGCAAGGACGTCTCCATTGTGGAGATGAAGTCCGACCTGGTGGCCCAAAAGGGCGTGTGCCTGGCCAACTCCTCCTACCTGCGGGAGTGGTTCGCCCTGCACAAGGTACCCGTCTACCTGAACACCACCCTCAAAGAGGTGAAGGACGGCTCCATCGTCTGCAAGACCAAGGACGGCAAGGACCTGGAGCTGGCCTGCGACAGCGTCATCAGCTCCGCCGGCTACATCCCCACCCCCCTGGCCACCGGCAAGAAGAAGGCCCCCCTGGTGGGCGACTGCGACCATGTGGGCAACCTGCGCTCGGTGATCTGGCAGGCCTACGAGACCGCCATGAAGATCTGACCCGGGAGGCCCCACCGTGAACGAAGTGAAGATGCGGCTTACCCCGGAGCAGGAGGCCCTGCTCCACGGCAGCCGGGGCCCGGTGGTGTCCAAGGTGATGCAAACCCTGGTCCGCTACGGCGAGCTCTTCGGCGCCGAGACCATGGTGCCGGTGACCGGGCAGTACAACCACTTGGTCACCTCCTTCGGGCTCAAGGCCCTGGGCCCGGTGTACCAGCTGATGGACCAGCTCATCGGCGCCGGGGCCCTGTCGGGGCAGAAGTTCACCGCCGACCCCCGGCCCCTGGATCCCAACGTCCCCAGCAGCTTCCTGCAGGACGTGGTCTTCAAGCATTTTATGTACTCCAAGCAGGCCCAGTATGAGGCCCAGCTGCAAAAGCTGGGTCTGCTGGACAAGGACGCCTTCTCCTGCACCTGCTATATGCCCGAGATGGGCAACATTCCCCGGCAGGGGGACGTGCTCAGCTGGTCGGAATCCTCGGCGGTGGTCTATGCCAACTCCGTGCTGGGGGCCCGGTGCAACCGCAACTCGGGCATCATCGATCTGATGGGCTCGGTGGCGGGGTACGTGCCCTGCTTCGGCCTGCTGACCGACCAGGGCCGCAAGGCCGACTGGCTGGTGGAGATCCGCACCACCGCCCTGCCCGAGGCCCAGCTGCTGGGCTCCTGCATCGGCATGAAGGTGATGGAGGACGTGCCCTACATTGTGGGCCTGGACAAATACCTGGGCAGCCTGGACGACGCCGCCCGGGCCTATCTCAAGGACTTCGGCGCGGCCACGGCCTCCAACGGGGCGGTGGGCCTGTACCACGTAGAGGGCATCACCCCCGAGGCGGTGGAGCAGGGCCGGGCCCTGCTCAAAGAGGGCTGCCGCACCCTGGTCATTGACGACGCCATGCTCCGCCACACCTACGAGAGCTATCCCGTCATCTGGAAGAAGAAAACCGCAACCCCCAAGCTCTGCTTTATGGGCTGTCCCCATATGAGCCTGCACCAGCTCATCGACTGGACCAAGCGCATCGAGGGGGCCCTGACCCGGGCGGGGAACGAAAAGGTGCAGATCCCCACGGTGTTCACCGCCAGCCCCGCGGTGATCGAGCGCTTCCGCCAGACGCCCTATGCCGCCCGGCTGGAGGAGACCGGGGTGATTCTCAGCTACATCTGCCCCTTGATGTACATGAACAATCCTCTGTCCACCAAGCTGCCGGTGATCACCTCCAGCAACAAGCTGCGCACCTACACCAGCGCCCGGTACTACACTGACGCCGAGATTCTGGACCAGATCACCAAGGGAGGGAAGGCGGAATGAAGCAATTTCAAGGACGAGTGGTATCCCCCGGCACGGTGATTGCCCCTGCGGTGGTGAGCCACGGGGGGCTGAACACCCTGGCCTCCTTCCAAAAGGCCCTGCAGTTCGGCGACAAGAAGGCCACCTGCGGCGACCAGAACAACCCCGACCTGTACGGCAAGGCCCTGGCGGGCAAGGCCCTGTGTCTGCCCCGGACCATCGGGTCCACCACGGGGGGACTGGTGCTGTACTGTGCCTGCTCCATGGGGCGGAACCCGGCGTGTATGCTCTTTTCCGAGCCCATTGACTCACTTGCGGCGGCGGGGGCGATCCTGGCGGACGTCTGGCTGGAAAACGCCCACATGCCGGTGGTAGACAGTCTGGGCCAGGAATTCCTGGCCTGGGTAAAGGACGGCATGACCGTCACCGTCAAGCCCGGCGGCCTGGTAGAGGTGGAGTAACCCGCCGATACACAACCATATCATAAAGCACAGCAAAGCCCGGCGGCAACGCCGGGCTTTGCTGCGCAGACGGAAATTGAGAATTGAGAATTGAGAATGGCGGAGTTTTC
>DFIE01000060.1:0-145 GCA_002372735.1 Clostridiales bacterium UBA3705 | reverse complement strand
GGGGCGGATGCCCACATCCGCCCATGCCCAGCCCGTCGATCCCACCGGGGCGACGGGATGCGTACACACCCCGTAGGGAACGCTCATGCCCACGTAGTGGGACGAGCGTTCCGGCAGGCCGGCGGGAGAATTGAAAATTGAAAAT
>DFIE01000116.1:24477-24978 GCA_002372735.1 Clostridiales bacterium UBA3705 | reverse complement strand
ATCTGGAGGTCTTTACCGACATTGACATCCCCGTGGAGTACTACACCGATATGCTCAAGCGGCAGGCGGTGGTCAACGCCGGGGTCACCTTCCGCTTCCGCAACCAGACAGGCGCGAAATTTGAAACTACAGAATATCGCTACGAAAACGGCATTCTGGACTATATCAACGAGATCACCGAGGCCGAGGGCTCCGCGCCTATCACCATGCCCCAATTCTGGGAGGCGGAGCGGGTGGGCCGCGACCGGGCGGATATGCCGGATTATAAGGTCAAAATCACCGCGGCCTTCTGCTTTGCCAAGCAGGGCGGACATGTGGAGTATTATCACAACTCCTCTTGGCTGGAATACGGCGGCGCACCGGAAAAGGCGGTGAAAAACGCCTTTGTGTATGCCCTGGACGCCTACCTGAAACAGGAGAACAAGTACGTCAAAAACGAGGGCAAGATCTCCTTCCAGGACGTGTACGACTCCCTTGTGCTGGTGACCAACTGCTTCTCCA
>DFIE01000116.1:18748-24417 GCA_002372735.1 Clostridiales bacterium UBA3705 | reverse complement strand
AGACGTCCTACGAAAACCAGACCAAAAAGGCCATCACCAACAAGTTCATCCAGGACGCTATGGTGGAATTCTTCCGCAGCAGGCTCCAGGTGTATTTCATCGAGAACAAGCAGGAGGCCGAGATGATCGCGGCCCAGGTTCTGGTGAATAAGCGCAGCCGGGAAACCGCGGAAAAGGCCAGGCTGACGGTGAAGAAAAAGCTCTCCGGCAACCTGGATATTGCCAACCGGGTCCAGAAGTTTGTGGACTGCCGCAGCAAGGACCCCAACGTCCGGGAGCTGTATATCGTGGAGGGCGACTCCGCATTGGGCTCTGTCAAGCTGGGCCGGGACGCGGAGTTCCAGGGCATTATGCCCGTCCGGGGCAAAATCCTGAACTGCCTGAAGGCGGATTACGGAAAAATCTTCAAAAGCGAGATTATCACCGACCTGCTCCGGGTGCTGGGCTGCGGTGTCGAGGTGAAGGAAAAGCGGGTGAAGGATCTCACAGAGTTCGACCTGAACAACCTGCGCTGGAACAAAATCGTGATCTGCACCGATGCCGACTACGACGGCTACCAGATCCGCACCCTGATTCTCACCATGATTTACCGCCTGGTGCCCACCCTGATCAAAGAGGGGTACGTCTACATTGCAGAGTCGCCTCTGTTTGAGATTAACTGCAAGGATAAAACCTGGTTTGCCTATACCGAGGCTGAAAAGGCGGAAATCCTGACCAAGCTGGAGGGGAAGAAGCTCACCATCCAGCGCTCCAAGGGTTTGGGCGAAAACGAGCCTGAAATGATGTGGATGACCACCATGAACCCGGCCACCCGCAGACTGATCCGGGTCATGCCGGACGACGCCCAGCGTACTGCAATTTACTTTGATATGCTCTTGGGGGACAATCTCCAGGCCAGAAAGGATTATATTGCCGACAACGGCTACAAATATCTGGACCTGGCGGACCTGTCATGAGCCCCCTTGCCGCAGCGCCCCGCCCAGCGTCTGCTGCAGCAGACCCGACCGGCCACTGCGGGCCGCAGAGAAATCTGGGGATTGATGCCCTGCGCATTGTGTCCATGGTGCTGATTGTCACGCTGCATCTGTTCAACCGGGGCGGAATTGCCGCCGCACTGGGCACCGGCACGGCGAAGGATCTGGCCACGCTGCCGCTGCGCGCTGCCTGCATGGCCTCAGTGGACCTGTACGGGATGATCTCCGGCTATGTGATGCTCCACGGGCGCTTCCGCCTGTCCAGATATCTACAGCTCTGGCTCCAGGTGTGGGGCATCAGCCTGGCGGAGTGCCTGGTTTGCACAGCTCTGGCGCCGGGCTCTGTGCCGGAGGACATCTGGCTGCGCAGCCTGCTGCCGGTGACCATGGGGGCGTTTTGGTACTTCTCGGCGTACAGTGTGGTGTTTTTCCTCTCACCGCTGCTGAACAGGGGCATCCTGGCCCTGTCCCGCCGGCAGGCTGTGGGGCTGTTCTGGGGCATTTCCTGTTTGCTGATCCCCGGGGCCTTCCTGGGCGTGCTGTTTCACGGTGATACCTTTCACCTGGCATCGGGCTACAGCGCCGTATGGCTGACGCTGCTTTATCTGTTGGGCGGCCTGCTGCGGCGCACGGGCCTGCTGTGCCGGTGCAGTGGCCGGAGCCTGGCAGGATTTGCCCTGCTGTGCGTACTGCTTGTCAGCTGCGGCGTGGGCTATGGACATCTGCAGCCGAACGACTCGAATGAAACCTGGATGCCGGCCCTGTGGGGATACACCAGTCCGTTGCAGGTGTGGTTCAGTCTCTGCGTGCTGGAGCTGTTTTCCAGGCTGCGGCCCAAGGGGCTGTCTGCCGGGCTGATCCGGTGGGCCGCGCCGCGCACCTTCGGCGTGTATATTCTGCATGTGCATTACGGCATCTGGCAGCTGCTGCAAAACGCCTTTACAGCCTTTGCGGGCATCTCTGTGCCGCTGCTGCCCCTGGCGGTCTGCGGCGCGGCTGTGGGCATTTTTGCAGTGCTGGCCGGGGTAGACGCGCTCAGAGACCGGATCTGCCAGCTGATTGGCATCAAAAAGTACACTGTTGCTGCAGAGCGGGAAGCTGTTTCCGTATTTGACAGACTGTATACGAAATGGATTGGATAAGGAACAATGGCGAAGAAGAAAAAAGTTGATGATACTCAGAAAAAAGTGATGGACCCCAATGTGGAGGGGCTCCATGCCGAGCTGCAGGAGCAGGGCATCTGTGACACCCTGGAGTGGAACTATATGCCCTACGCCATGAGCGTGATTGTCTCCCGGGCGATCCCGGAGATCGACGGCTTTAAGCCCTCCCACAGAAAGCTGCTGTACACCATGTACAAAATGGGGCTGCTCACCGGCGGACGGACCAAATCCGCCAACATCGTGGGCGCCACCATGAAGCTCAACCCCCATGGCGACGCAGCCATCTATGAGACCATGGTCCGTCTGAGCCGGGGCAACGGTGCGCTGCTGCATCCCTTTGTGGATTCCAAGGGCAACTTCGGCAAGGTGTATTCCCGTGATATGGCCTACGCCGCCCCCAGATATACAGAGGCCAAGCTGGACCCGATCTGCCAGGAGCTCTTCCGCGACATTGATTTTGACACCGTGGACATGGTGGACAACTACGACGGCACCATGAAGGAGCCCACTCTGCTGCCCACAAGCTTTCCCAATGTGCTGGTGGCCAACAACAGCGGTATCGCCGTGGGCATGGCCAGCAATATCTGCGGCTTCAATCTGCGGGAGGTCTGCGAAACCACCATCGCTTATCTGCGCGACCCCAAGTGCGAGCTGCTGCAGACGCTGCCCGCCCCGGATTTCCCCACCGGCGGAGAGATTCTATACGATCCGGCAGAGATGACCCGGATTTATGAAACCGGACGGGGCAGCTTTAAGGTCCGTGCCCGGTGGCGCTACGTCAAGGAGGGAAATCTCATTGAAATCTACGAGATTCCCTACACAGCCTCCACTGAGGCGATTATCGACAAGGTGGCGGAGCTGATCAAGGCCGGCAAAATCCGGGAAATCAACGACATGCGTGACGAGACCGACCTGTCCGGCCTGAAGCTGGCAATCGATCTCAAGCGGGGGATCGACCCGGAAAAGCTGATGCAAAAGCTGTTCCGCTACACCCCCCTGCAGGACAGCTTTCCCTGCAACTTCAATCTGCTGATTGCAGGCATGCCCAGGGTGATGGGCGTGCGAGAGATTCTGGAGGAGTGGTCCGCCTGGCGGGTGGACGGCATTCGTCGCCGTACCTGGTACCAGCTGCAAAAAAAGCGGGAAAAGCTCCATCTGCTGCTGGGCCTGGGCAAGATTCTGCTGGACATTGACAAGGCAATCCGGATTATCCGGGAGACGGAGTCTGACGCGGAGGTCATCCCCAACCTGATGATCGGCTTTGGAATCGACGAGATCCAGGCCAATTTTGTGGCGGAAATTAAGCTGCGCAACATCAACAAGGAGTATATTCTCAAGCGGACCAGCGAGACGGAGAGCCTGCAAAAGGAAATCGAAGACCTGGAGAGGATTCTCAAGAGCGACGCCAGGGTGAAGACCATTATCATCCGGGAGCTGGAGCAGGTGGCCAAAAAATTCGGCCAGGACCGGCGCACCGGCATTGTCTACGACACTGTAGAGTACGAGGAAGAGGAATCTGAACCCGTGCCGGACTATCCGGTCACCGTCTTTGTCTCAAAGCAGGGCTACTTTAAAAAGATTACACCCCAGTCCCTGCGGATGTCCGGCGAGCAAAAATTCAAAGAGGGAGACGCCCTGGACTTCAGCGCCCAGACCACCAACCAGGCGGAGCTGCTGGTGTTCACCAACCTGTGCCAGGTTTATAAGACCAGGTGCGATGCGTTCCCCGATGGAAAGGCCTCTGTCCTTGGTGATTATCTGCCGCAAAAGCTGCAGATGGACGAAGGGGAGTTTGTGGTAAAGGTCTGCCTGCCCGGTGACTACAGCGGGTCTATCCTGTTTCTCTATGAAAACGGCAAGGTTGCCAAGGTGGAGCTGTCCGCCTATGCAACCAAGTCCAACCGCAAGAAGCTCACCGGCGCCTACAGCGATAAGAGCCCGCTCAAGGGCATTCTGCTGCTGCAGCAGGAGACCCAGGTGGTGCTCTACTCCACCGAAAACCGGGCCCTGATCTTCTCTTCGGCGCAGCTCACCCCCAAAACCAGCCGCTCCACCCAGGGTGTGGCGGTGCTGACGCTGAAAAAACGGGCGCTGCTCAGCCATGCGCTGCTGCTGGAGCAGAGTGGCATCCAAAATCAGAGTCGCTACCGCACCAAGACCATCCCTGCCGCCGGCGCCCTGCTGCGGGATGAGGACAGAGAAGAAAAACAGACGTCCCTTGCCCTGGAGTAGGCGAAAAACAACAACGGGAAGTGATCAGATGAAACGAGTCTGGACGGTGGTTCTGCTGCTTGCCCTGGCGTTGGCCGGGTGCAAGGGCGTGATCCCCAACGAATACCTTTCGGTTTCTGACCACGATGATCCTTTTTCCTACCGGGAGACTACCGAGCCGGTGGAGGAAACAGAGGCTCCCATTCCCAGCGCGTCCAACTATTACAGCATGCGCACCGTTCTGCAAAGCTTTGTCACCGGCGGTGTGGAGCACGGTCAGCTGTGGCTTGTGAACTACGACGGGGATGTGGAGCAGGATCTGAAACGGGTCATCAAATATCTCACCACAGAGGATCCCGTGGCGGCCTACGCCACAGACTACATCAACTGTGAGCGCTACGCCTATCGGGGGGACTGGATGGTCTCGGTGGATATGGTGTTCCGCCGGTCTGCCCGGGAGATTGAAGCCATTGAGCCCGTGCGTGGCGTAGAGAGTGCCCTGGCCAGGATGATCGACGCCCTGTCGCAGGGGCAGTCCTCGGTGACGCTCCAGATCTCCGGTTATGCGGAGGAGGACCTGGAGGGGGAGCTGTACCGCTACTGCATGGAGCACCCCGATCTGATTGTTGAGATTCCGGAGATCTCCGTCGCCTGCTACCCGGACGATGGGAATGTGCGGGTGGTAGAAACCCACTTCACCTATTCAGATGACAGCCAGAGCCTGCGCGGGATGCGGGCGGAGGTGGAGGCAGTGCTGGCCTCGGCAAAGAATTACGTGCACTATGCCCAGACCGACGAAGAGTGCCTGAACCTGATTGCAGGCTATCTCACCAGCCGGTTCCGTTACAGCGAGGATAAAGAAAACGCCTCTGTGTACTCACTGCTCTGCCAGGGGGTGGGGGACAGCAGAAGCTTTGCCGCAGTGGTCCGCTATCTCTGTGCCCAATCCGAGCTGGAATGTCTGATTGTAGAGGGCTTCAGGGCAGGGGAGCCCTACTTCTGGAACATCGTCTGTGTGGACGAAGTATATTACCATGTGGATCTGCTCCAGGACGCCCTGGTTCCCAGAACCCTGAGCCTGCTTACCGATGAGGAGATGGAGGGGTACGAGTGGGACACTGAGACCTATCCACGCTGCGACGGCATGACAGCCGCAGAAGAAGAACCAGAGAATGAACCGTGAACAGCGGCCCGGGATCTGTATGGGATCCCGGGCCGCTGTTGTAAACGACAAAAAAGGCCAGCCGAACTCGGCTGGCCTTTGGAGCGGGTGACGAGGCTCGAACTCGCTACCTCCACCTTGGCAAGGTGGCGCTCTACC
>DFIE01000116.1:2840-18680 GCA_002372735.1 Clostridiales bacterium UBA3705 | reverse complement strand
ACCCGCAAGCAACGGTGATATTATAACAGATTTTTTTGATTTGTCAACACTTTTTTTGCAATCTGAAGATTTTTTTAGGAGCGCCGCTGTGACCCAGACCGGCAGACGCAAACAGGCACCCGGAAGCTTATAATACGGAACTGCAATAAAACGATGAAATCGTTTGATTGCCTGCGGCAAATGCCGCAGATGCCAAGCAATTATGCTTGGCATGTTCAGATATTGTACGTACGAATGCCACCGCATTTCATGCGGTGCGCCGAATGCCGGAAGCATTCGGCGAATAAAACCATTTCCTAAATGGTTTTATTGCATTCTAGTATAAAAGCGGACCCCACGCCGACGGCGTGGGGTCCTTTTGCGCAACTTGGTTATTTGAGCATCTGCCGGTACAGGAAGGTCACAACCTGGGCACGGTTACAGGGAACGTCCGGGCCGAAGGTGGTGGCGTTCATGCCGTTGGTAATGCCGTTTGCCACCGCCCAGGCCACAGGCTGGGTGTAATAGGCGCCGGCCGTCAGATCGGTGAAGGGGCTGCTGCCGGTGGCCACCTTGGGGCTGCCGGCAAACCGGTACAGGAAGGTGACAATCTGGCCGCGGGTGCAGGCCCCATTGGGATTGAAGGTGGTGGCGTTGATGCCGTTGGTAATGCCCTTCTCCACCGCCCAGAGGACTGCATCGGTGTAGAAGGCGCCTGGCTGCAGGTCGGTGAACTCGGTCTTGTCTGAGCTGGGTGCCGGCTTGCCCGCCGCCCGCCACAGGAAGGTCACCGCCTGGCCCCGGGTAATGGTGCCGTTGGGGACAAAGGTGGTAGCTGTCATGCCGTTGGTGATGCCGCCTGCCACAGCCCAGTCAATGGGATCATGGGCCCAATTGCCCCGGACGGGCATATCGGTGAACAGGGCCAGACCCGGGCAGGTGGCTTCATCGGCACAGGGCAGCGCCTTGGGGTTGGTCTGCACGGGCTCGGTTTTGATCTGCTTGCCGCAGCAGTCGCAGACAGCGGTTTCGGTGTGGTCGTCGTTGGCAATCACGGTGTAGGCTGTGTGGGCGCAAATCTGCTCCAGCACGGCGCCGGGGGCGGCGCTGTATTCCACATCGCCGAACTCGCCGGTCACGGTGTCGGAGGAGCCGGTGTAAACCACAATCGCCTCGTCGCCGGCGTCGGTGACGTAAGAGAGGTTGACGGTCTTGATGGTGCCCTCGGCATCGCCCACAAACTTGACGGTGTCGTACTTATCCGGATTCAGCTCCATCAGCCAGATGCCGTGGTCGTCGGTGGTGCGGCCCACGGGCCGGGCGGCCTCGCCGGGCCAGCCGGCGTTCTGGGCGCCGGTTTCAGCGCCGAAGGCATACACCTGAATGTTGTTGAAGTAGTCGTTCTTGGCAACCCAGTCCTGGGTATCCACAAAGTAGACCTTGATGCCCTGAATCCGCTCGCCACAGCGGTCACAGTGGTTGTCGCCGTCCTCATCCACATGGCCCAGAGCAGGAACGCTCTGCAGCTTAGAGAGCAGGCGGCCGCACTCGCCGCAGTAGGTCAGCTCATAGCCGGGCTCGGTGCAGGTGGGATCCTCGGTCTTGATATAGAGCTTGTCGTTGGGATGCTCGCAGACCACCGGGGCGCTGCTGCGCAGCACCACAATGCCGGTGGGTCCCATCTCACCGGTGAGCTGATGGGCCTTCACGGTGAACTCGTTGCCGGTAACCTGGTCGTAGTAGGTGCCGTCTGCCAGGAAGCTGGTGGCAATGCTGACGTCCGCCGCATCGCCCTTGGCGTTGACCAGCACAGCACCGCAGCGGGTGTCGTCATACCGCTCCACCACCACATAGCTGCCGCTGGCGTACACCTTTTCGTCGGTGCCCACAAAGGCGGTGTGGAACTGGTTGGCGGCGGCCACCTCGTAGTCCATCCAGTCGGTGGACTCCATCTTGCCCATGGTGCCCTGGGGGGCGCCGTTGGAATAGCCGGCGGGTCTGGCAAAGTACAGCGCGGACACGTCCGCCCTGGCCACAGCCACGGCCCAGGACTTGTTCACATCCTCCACGCTGAACTTGGAGGTGCTGTTGCCGCCGTCGGAGTACATATCGTGGGTCTCGGCAAAGAGCACCGCGCTCTTGGCGGGGATGGGCTCCTTGTCCTTGCCGTTCCAGTCCCGGATCTCCAGGCTGGCAATGGAGCCGGCGCCGCGGCCCTCGCCGAAGCCGTAGATCAGGCCGCCGGCGTAGTTGATATCGGTGACGTCCAGATAGGGGGTGTACTGACTCATATTGCGGGTGTAGGCAGCCTGGTACAGGATTTCGCCGTAGCACCACAGATCAGCGCCCTTATCCTCGGCATAGTCCTGGGCAGCGCCGATCACGTTGGGCCAGTAGTCAGAGGCGACCTCGCCGTCTGTGGGGGTCTCAATGTGCTTGGCGGCGTCAAAGCGGAAGCCGTCCACGCCCACGTCAATGAGCTCCTTCAGATAGTCGATGACCATCTGCTGGACCTCGGGAGTCTCGGTTTTCAGATCGGGCAGCTCAATGTTGCCACGGACGGTGCCCTCGGTGCTGGCATCGGTGCACTTGATATAATCGCGGAAATACTTGTAGCCGCTGCCGTCCTTCTCCAGCAGCCAGTCCAGACCCCAATCTGCCACCTCGCCGGAGGGGGTCACCCAGAACAGCTTGCCGCCCTCGCCCACAGAGGTGTCGGGGTCAATGCCCTGGTTCGTCAGGTCATTCCAGCCGTTGCCCACATGGTTGGAGACAATGTCTACAATGACCTCGATGCCCTGCTCCTCGGCAGCCTGGCACAGCGCCTTCAGGCTCTCCTTGCCGCCCAGATAGGAGTCGTTGTCTGTGGGAGCGATGCAGAAGGATACCGGCTGGTACAGAGCCCACCAGTTGCCGGAGACCTCCTGGTCTGCGTTGGCATGGCCCTTGGGCACCTGGGCGGGAGAGGTCTGCACGGCAGTGTAGCCGGCGGCCTTGATTTCAGCCAGGTGCTCGCGGATGGTGTCATAGCTCCAGTTCCAGCAGTGGAGAATCACCTTATCGTCGGCGCCGGTGTGATCCACAGGCTCCGGCGGGGCCACAGTATAAGAGAGGGTAACGGTATCGTCGTCGTTGACGGTGAGGGTGAAGGTCAGCTCCTCCCCGCCGGGGACAAAGAGCTTATTGGCATCCTCGCCCAGGTCATACTTGCCGGTGTCGTACAGGGTGGCAGAGAGGATGCCCTCGCCCAACCAGCCGTCGGTCATGAACCAGTGGGCATTGTCGCCGGTCTTGACGTAGACGTAGCTGTTGGTCTTGAAGGTGGCGGTGAGCTTGCCGTCCTGGAACTTGTAATCGCCCAGGTTGGCGAAGTCCTCGCCGCTGGCGTAGTCTGCGCCGTCAATATAGCCCACCAGGTAGTAGTCGCCGCCGTCGCCGGGAGCGGGGATGTCCGCCTCGCCCACCTTGGTCAGCTTGAAGTAGCCGTAGTAGCAGCCCTCCTGGGAGCCTGCGGGATAGAAGCTGAGATCGTACACGCCGCTGGCAGTGACCACATAGTTGTTGCCCATTCCGTCGGGATACCAGGTGTTGTTGGAGGACTCGTCCTTGACCTTGAGCTCTGTGCCCGCGGCCAGGGTGACGTTCTTCAGCACGTACTCGCCCTCCTGGCTGCCGGCAGAGAGCTGATACCCCTCCTTGGCCGCCCAGCCGTTCATGGAGCCCACCAGATAATAGGTGGAGAGCTCTTCTGCAGGGGGATCTACGGGAGGATCTACAGGAGGATCTACAGGAGGATTGTCGGCCCCCACGGTATAGGAAAGCTCTACTGTGTCCTCCTGGCCCACGGTGAGGGTGAAGGTCAGCTCCTTGCCGCCGGGGACGTAGAGCTTGTTGGCAGCCTCGCCCAGGGCGTACTTGTCAGAGTCGTACAGGGTGGCGGAGGTGCGCTCGGTGCCCAGCCAGCCGTCGGTCATATACCAGTGGGCGTTGTCCCCGGTCTTGACAAAGACGTAGCTGTCGCTTTCAAAGCTGGCGGTGAGCTTGCCGTCCTGGAACTTGTAATCGCCCAGGTTTTCCCAATCCTCGCCGCTGGCGTAGTCCGCGCCGTTGATATAGCCCACCAGGTAGTAGTCGGCAGCGTCCTGCTGCCGGGCAATGGCAGCGCCCACCGCCCGCAGCACGGGGCTGTAGCTGCCCTGCACCAGAATGGCACTGTCAAAGCCGTCTACGCTGATGCTGCCGGTCACGGTGCCCAGGCTGGCAAGGCCCGCCTTTTCACCGTCGGCAATCAGGGTCCACTCGCCCTCGGGCAGGCTTACGGTCTTGGCAGAGGCGGCGTTGTTCAGCACCACCGCCATTTTGGCCCACTCCCCTGCCGCGTCGTTGTCGATCCAGTAGGCGATCAGATTGGGATCGTCAGAGAGCCAGTTCTCGGCTTTTTCCTTGTATTTCTTGACAGGGTCAGTGATGGGAGAGAAGGCCTTGCGGATTTGAATCAGGCCCTTGTAGTAGTCCGCGCCGGCCGCGTTGGTCTGGCGGAGGGTCCAGTCAATGGCGTTGATGTTGTCCGGGGAGTTGTAGCTGTTGTGGTCGCCCTGCTTGGTGCGGGCAAACTCAGTGCCGGCCACCTGGAACTGCATCCCCTGGCTGACCATCAGCACGGTCTCGGCCAGGCGCAGCTGCTTCAGATAGGTCTGGGCAGCGTCGCCGGTGTAGTCATTCCAGGCACTGCTGCCGTTGGACTTGAGAATCTTGTCCCAGAGGATCAGATTGTCATGGGCATCGGCATAGGTAACCGTCTGGGAGCGGGCAGTGAGTCTCTCATCATCGGCGGTAATGCCGCCCCGGAGGGTTTCGGTCTGCTTGGTCTCGCCCTGGATCCAGCCCTTGGTGTTGCCGTCGGGGTTGCCCTTGATGGCATCGCGCATCCAGTCGCAGAACAGGCCGATACGGTCGCTCAGGCCCAGCCTGCCCGCATTGCCCTGGGTGCAGCCGTCCACAATGGCGGCGTCGCCGCCGGTCCAGGGCTCGCCATACATCAGAATCTTTTTGCCCTGGCCGCCGTCCAGTTGGTCCAGCCGGGCGCGGATCAGGTTCATGGTGTCAACGTCGTGGCAGCCCATCAGGTCAAAGCGGAAGCCGTCGATGTGATACTCCTGGGCCCAGTAGAGCACGGACTCCACCATATACTTGCGGTACATCAGCTTGTCGGAGGCGGTGACGTTGCCGCAGCCGGAGCCGTTGTAGAAGGTGCTGGCATCGGACATACGGAAATAGTAGCCCGGCACAGTCTCGTTAAAGGCGTTGTTGTACAGCAGCCGTGCGCCCCACTCGTGGGTGTCCACGTCGTAGGTGTGGTTGTAAACCACGTCCATGACCACGCTGATACCTGCCTGGTGGAGGGCCTGGATCATCTGCTTGAATTCTTTGATCCGGGCGGCGCCATGGTAGGGATCGGTGGAATAGGAGCCCTCGGGCACATTGTAGTTGATGGGGTCATAGCCCCAGTTGCGGTTGGTGGGATCGTCAGTGACGGTCTCGTCCACAGAGCCGAAGTCGTACACCGGCAGCAGGTGCACGGTGTTAACCCCCATTTGCTTCAGATAGCTGATACAGGTGGATGCCTTACCCTCGCCGTTGACGGTGGTGCCGTCCTCGGTAAAGGCCAGATACTTGCCCCGGTTGCCCTCGGTGACGCCGGAGGTGGGCGAGATGGAGAAGTCCCGCACATGGACCTCCCAGATCACCGCGTCAGTGGCCTCGTCCTGCAGGACGTGGGAATCCTGGTCCCAATTCTCGGGATCGGTCTCGTCCAGGTCCACCACCATGGAGCGGTAGCCGTTGACGCCGGCCGCCTTGGCGTAGATATCACGGGTTTCGTGGGTCACGCCCCGGGCGGTCACCAGGTAGGTGTAGTACACGTTTTTATAGTCGCCGGCCAGCTTCAGGCTCCAGATGCCGGTGGTCTTGTCCTGCACCATGGAGTGGGTGCCCAGCAGGGCTGCCCCCTCCTCTTCATCGGAGCCGGTGGCATACAGCCGCAGCTGGACGTGGGAGGCCGTGGGCGCCCATACCTTCCAGGTGGTCTGGTTTGCCGACCAGACAGCGCCAAGGCCCTCGGCAGCGTAGGCCTCAGCGGCGTAGTCCTCCAGGTAATCCACATTGAAATACCCGTTTTTTCCGCCTGCGGCGCTCGCGGGGAGGATCAGCACGAGCGTCAGCACCACGGCAAGCAGCGCGGAGATGATTCGTTTCTGTTTCATTGTCTTTCCCCTTTCTAATTCGACTGGCTGTTGGCAGACATGCACAAACAAGTGTGTCCTCCAATCCGCCGTATATGTATATTTTAACCCTCTGCACTGCCGTTGTCAAGCAGTTCGACCCGGCAGAGGCGAAAAACCTCTGCCGGGTCGGGGATTTATTTTCGTTTCGGTCTCTTGGGCTTGGGTGTCTGGCCCGGGCGGAAGGTGCGGTCCGGCGCCACGGAGCGGGCCCTGCCGGCGCCTGACTGCCTGCGGCCGGAGCCCCGGACGGTGCCCTCCGCCTTGGGCGGGGCTGAACGTCCCCGCGGCGTTTGGCTGTGGGATCTTTCGGGCGCCCGGCCGTCCTTGGGCGCAGCCTTTTGCGCGGTCTTTGATGCGGCCTTTGGCCGGATCAGGCAGCCCGGGCCGGTGCCGATCAGATCCTGGCGGTGGCAGCGGGTCAGCGCCTCGTACACCAGGGCGTAGTTCTTGGGATCCCGGTACTGGATCAGCGCCCGCTGCATGGCCTTTTCGTGGGGATCGGTGGCCACATACACCGGTTCCATGGTCCTGGGGTCCAGGCCGGTGTAGTACATCACCGTGGAGATGGTAGAGGGGGTGGGATAGAAATCCTGCACCTGCTCGGGCATATAGCCCATGTCCCGGATGTGCTCTGCCAGGAGGATTGCATCCTCCAGCCGGGAGCCTGGGTGGGAGGACATCAGATAAGGCACCACATACTGGTCCAGGCCCATCCGGGCGGAGAGCTGCTTGTATTTTTCCACAAAGCGCTGATACACCGCGTTGCGGGGCTTGCCCATGAGATCCAGCACATGGTCGGAAACGTGCTCCGGGGCCACCCGGAGCTGGCCGGAGACGTGGTACTTCACCAGCTCGCGGAAGAAGGTATCGTCCTTGTCCGCCAGCAGATAGTCAAAACGGATACCGCTGCGGATAAAGACCTTCTTCACCCCGGGCAGCGCCCGCAGCTTGCGCAGCAGGGCCACATAGTCAGAGTGGTCCGCCCGCAGATTCCGACAGGGCCGGGGGAACAGACACTGCTTGCCGGCGCAGACCCCTTTGGTCAGCTGCTTTTCACAGGCCGGCAGGCGGAAATTGGCGGTGGGGCCGCCTACGTCGTGGATGTAGCCCTTGAACTCCGGATCTCTGGTCATCCGCTCAGCCTCCCGGAGAATGGATTCGTGGCTGCGGGTCTGGATGATCCGCCCCTGGTGGAAGGTGATGGCGCAGAAGGAGCAGCCGCCAAAGCAGCCCCGGTTGGAGGTCAGGGAGAATTTAATCTCCCGGATGGCCGGCACGCCCCCCGCCTGCTCATAGCTGGGATGGTAGTTGTTTTCGTAGGGCAGGTCGTAGGTCAGGTCCATCTCCTCTTGGGTGAGGGGCTTCTGCGGGGGATTTTGAATGACGTATTCCCTGCCGTAGGGCTCAATGAGCGGTCTGGCGGTGAAGGGGTCGGTGTTGCGGTATTGGGTGTAAAAGCTGCGGGCGTAGGCCGCCTTGTCGGTACTGACAGTGTCCCAGTCCGGCAGGGTGATGCCGTCCACCACCTGGTCGGTGGTTTTGGCGCGGTAGACCGTACCGTCCAGGAAGGTCAGATCCTTCACCGAGAGCCCGGCGTTCAGGGCATCGGCCACCTCCACAATGGACCGCTCCCCCATGCCGTAGAGCAGCAAATCCGCCTGGGAGTCCAGGAGGATGGAGCGCTTCATCCGGTCGGACCAGTAGTCGTAGTGGGCAAGACGCCGCAAACTGGCCTCCATGCCGCCGATGATGATGGGCACGTCCCGATAAGTCTGCCGGATCAGGTTGCAATAGACCACCGTGGCGTAGTCCGGCCGCTTGCCGGTGACGCCGCCTGGGGTGTAGGCATCGGTTTTGCGGTGGTGCTTAAAAACGGAGTAGTGGTTGACCATGGAGTCCATATTGCCGCCCATGACCAAGAAACCCAGCCGGGGCCGGCCCAAAACGTCAATGGAGGCAGGGTCCTTCCAGTCTGGCTGGGCAATGATGCCCACCTTGTAGCCCGCGTGCTCCAGCACCCGGGAGATAATTGCATGCCCAAAGGAGGGGTGATCCACATAGGCGTCGCCGATCACATAGACGAAATCGCACTGCGCCCAGCCCCGGGCCTGCATATCACGTTTGGAAATGGGAAGAAACATAGTGAACTCCTTCTGATGAATTGAGAATTGAGAACGGAGAATTGAGAGTTGTCGGAGTTTTTCAAATCGCGATTTGAAAAACACTTTGATGCTCAATTTTCAACCTTCAATTTTCAATTTGTACCGGTGGACCCAAAGCCTCCCGCGCCGCGTTCCGTCTCGTCCAGCTCGGAGACCTCCTCAAAGGCGGCGGTCATACAGGGCACGATGACCAGCTGGGCGATCCGGTCGCCGGGGTAGATGACCTGGAGCCCCCTGCCGTGGTTGTGGATGGGGATAAACCACTCTCCCCGGTAGTCCGCGTCCACCACCCCCACCTTGTTGGCCGGGGCCATGTCCCGCTTGGAGGCCAGGCCGGAGCGGGCAAAAATCAGCCCCACCCAGCCCCGGGGAATGGCCATGGAATAACCCAGGGGGATCATCACTGTTTCGTGAGGGGGTACGCTCACCGGCGCCTCCAGGCAGGCATAGAGATCCGCCCCCGCGGACCCCTCGGTGGCATAGGCGGGCAGAACGGCCCCCTGGCGCAGGACCTTCACCGGTACGGGTGTGTGCATAACGATCCCTCCATGATTTTTTCTTTCATGATACACGGCTTTTGGCCCAAATGCAAGGATTTCTTTTCCCTCGCCGGGGCGTAAAGAATCGGAGACCGCCAAAGAGACGGTCTCCGGTTGGTTATTTCAGGCCGAGAAATCTGCGGCGGGTCAGCCCCGCCAGGGCTGCCAGGGCCGCGCCCCCCACGGCCAGCCACAGCAGCGGGCTGTGGCCGTCGGCGGTTTTGGGGTTGGTGGTACCCCCGTTGGTGGTACCCCCGTTGGTGATGCCGCTTCTGCCGGCCCCGGCGGGAGTTTGCACCCGGACCTGGGCAGCGTCCACCTTGGCATGGGCGGTGTCGTCAGTGGCGGCGGTACCGCTGACGGTATTGACCACGCTGCCGGCAGAGGCCTCCGCCTGGGTCACCTTGTGCTTGGCGGTGTATTTCTGGCTGGCGCCGGGGGCCAGGGCGGTCAGGGTCCAGTTGTCCCCGGTCAGTGGGTCTGAGATCTTCACGTTTTTCAGGGTCAGGTTGCCCTCGTTCTTCACGGTGATCTCATAAGTGATGGTCTCGCCGGCGGTATAATAGCTGTTGTTGGCAGGCTTGCTTGTGACCACCTTGGCCAGGGAGAGCTTGGGCTCTGCCTTTTGGGGGGTCACGGTGGCCTTGGCCGTGATCTTCTGCTCGGCCAGGTCGGGGTCCTCCGGGGTGGCGGAGGCCTCGGCGGTGTTGACAATGCTGCCGGCAATCAGATCCTTCTCGGTGACCTTGTACTTCACGGTAAAGGTCTTGCTCTCGCCGGGGTTCAGCACAGCAATGGTCTCGTTCAGACCGGTGAGCTTATCCTGGACCTTGATATTTTTCAGCACCACGTTGCCCTGGTTCTTAACCACCAGGCGGTAGGTGATCTCCTCTGCAAGGGCGTAGGTCTTGCCGTTTTTCGGGGTGCCCTCCACCTCTTTGGTCAGGCTGAGACTGGCGTTGCTGTTGCGCTCCTCGGCCACAAACACCCAGTCCAGCAGGCCGTCCCGGTGGACGTAGTTCGCCCCCAGGGTCTCCGGCCGGGAGATTTCCAGGGTCAGGTCGGCCTTCTCGCCCTTTTTCAGGGTGGCCAGCAACAGGTTCTCCCCCGCCCCGCCCTTTTCGGGGGTGTTCTGGGCCAGGGTCTTGTCCCCCTGCTTGACGGTAAAGGTCAACTTTTTCAAATACTCGCCCAGGCTGTCGATGCTCTCCTTGGCGGTGTCGCTGCCCGGGTTGCGGGGCTCAGCCCGGAGATAGATGCGCACATAGTCCGCGTCGGGACAGGTATTTTCCAGCTTCAGGCTTTGGGTGAGGGTGCCGCCGGGGGCCAGAGTGTCAAAGTCCGGGAAAAGCTGGGCGTCCTGGGAAAAGCGGAATTTCTCTGTACCGCCGGCATAGCCCACGGAAATCTCCTGGGCAAAGGCTGCGGGGCACAGGGCCAGCAGCAGCACAACACACAGTGCCAGCGCCGCCCCGGATCGAAACATGGTTTTCATATGGCTGCCTCCCATCGATATCGTGACAAAGACTGCCGGCCGCAGCCGGAATGCACCACGCCCGGCCTGAGAAGAATCCGGGCCGGGCGTAGGAAAAGGGTGAGAGCGTCAGTCGTTGGGCTGAATCTCGTCGTCAAAGCTGAACAGCGTGTCAATGGGTGCTTCCAGCACCCGGGACAGAGACCAGGCCAGCCGCAGCGAGGGATTGTACTTCTCCCGCTCCAGGTTGCCGATGGTCTCCCGGCGGACGTGGACCAGCTCTGCCAGTTCAGACTGCTTCAGACCTTTTCTTTTGCGGTACTCACGGATTCTTGTTGTCATTTCTTCTCCTTCTGCTCTGTGCGTGGGGCGGGGTGGTGCTGATTACAGAAGACTGCAAATCAGGGCTGTGTACTCTCCCGGATCTTCAATGGGAAGGTCGGCCAGGATCAGGCCCTGGGTGTAAAGCACCCGGGCGTACCGTTCGGCCTTCTCCGCATCCAGGGGGATCAGACTTTGCAGAGTCTGCAGGACTGGGTGCGCGGGGTTGATTTTGAGTATTTTCTCTACAGGAACCGCCATTTCGGGGTCCATGCGTTTGAAATACTTCTCCATCTCAAAGCTCATGCCGCCGTCGGGAACCAGGCAGACCGGCGCAGAGCCCAGATCGGCGGAGATCTCCGCCCGCTTGATCTTGCCCTCCAGGGTCTTGCCCAGGAACTCCAGAACGGGTTTCCAGCTCTCGGCGGCCTCGGCGGCGGATTTCTTCTCCTCCTCGGTGGCCAGATCCAGATCGTCCACAGCAATGTTGCAGAATTCTTTTTCGGAATAGGTGCCAAGGGTGCGGGGAACAAACTCGTCTACATCCTCGGTCATCAGGAGCACGTCATAGCCCTTGGCGCGCAGCTGCTCCATCTGGGGCAGGGCGGAAAGGCGCTGGCGGGATTCGCCGGCGGCAAAGTAGATTTTCTTTTGCCCCTCCGGCATGGATGCGACGTATTCCTCCAGGGTGACGGCCTTGTCCTGGGCGGCGGACCAGAACAGCAGCAGATCCTGCAGCAGCTCCTTGTGGGCGCCGTAGTCGGAGACAATGCCGTATTTCAGCGTGCGGCCAAAGGCCTTGAAGAAGGTCTCATAGGCGGGCCGGTCTTCGGTCAGCAGGCGCTTGAGCTCCTGCTTGAGCTTCTTTTCCAGGCTGTTGGCAATCACCGTGAGCTGCCGGTTGTGCTGCAGCATCTCGCGGCTGATGTTCAGGCTGAGATCCTGGGTATCCACCACACCGCGGACAAAGCGGAAGTGCTCCGGCAGCAGCTCCTGGCAGGATTCCATGATCATAACCCCGGAGGAGTACAGCTGCAGGCCCTTTTTGAAGTCTTTGGTGTAGAAGTCGTAGGGTGCCCGGGCGGGGACAAAGAGCAGGGCGTGATAGCTCACCAGGCCCTCTACACTGGTGTGCAGGATGGCTACGGGCTTTTCGTAGTCCATGAACTTGTCCTTGTAGAAGCCCTCATACTGCTCCTGGGTGACGTCCTTTTTGGACTTGAGCCACAGGGGCACCATGGAGTTCAGGGTGGTAAGCTCGGTATAGGTTTCGTATTCGGGGGTTTCGGCCTCTTCGGTGCCGGGCTTGACCCGGCTGCGCTCCAGCTCCATGCGGATGGGATAGCGGATGTAGTCGGAGTATTTTTTCACCAGGGCCTGGAGCTGGTACTGCTCTAAGAAGCGGGAGTACTTCTCGTCCTCGGTGTCGTCCTTCAGCTTCAGGATGACCTGGGTGCCCACGGTGGTCTTTTCGGTTTCGGTGAGAGTAAAGCCGTCGGCGCCGGAGGACTGCCACATCCAGGCCTGCGTCTCGCCGTATTTTTTGCTGAGCACCGTCACCGTCTGGGCCACCATAAAGGCGGAATAGAAGCCCACGCCGAACTGGCCGATGATGTCCACGTCCTTGGTATCGGGGGCCAGTTCCTTTTTGAACTGGAGCGAGCCGCTTTTGGCAATGGTGCCCAGGTTCTGCTCCAGCTCCTCACGGCTCATGCCGATGCCGTTATCGGAAATTGTGAGCAGGCCCAGCTTTTTGTCCACATGCAGGTCAATGGCGAAGTCCTCGCGGCTCATGCCCACGTTTTCGTCGGTCAGGGCCAGGTAGGCCAGCTTGTCAATGGCGTCGCTGGCGTTGGACAACAACTCCCGCAGGAAGATCTCCTGGTGGGTGTAGATGGAATTGATCATCAGGTCCAGCAGACGCTTGGATTCTGCCTTGAATTGCTTTTTCAAAGATCAAACACCTCTTGTTTATAACCGGCATTATTCACTGATATGCCGGGTCTATTATAGCTTACTTCATGAAAAAATCAAGTATTATTGTAAAATGTAACAAATAATTTAATAATTTGACATGCCGGATTCGTGCCGGTTTGTCTTGCCCAGCAGGGGCCGGATGTCGCTGCCCACAAAGCTGAGCAGTTGGAAATTTCCCAGCAGCCTGGAGGAAATCTGGGGCCCGTAGCGCTTTTCCAGGTCCTCGGGCCGGAGGTTGGTAGAGATGATCATGGCGCTTTTTTGCAGCAGCCTGGCGTTGAGCAGGCTGTAGAGCGTGGCGGTGACAAACTGGGTGGTCATCTCGGTGCCCAGGTCGTCCAGAATCAGCAGCTCCGGCAGGCAGTACTCCTCCAGCAGGGGCTCTGTCCCCTCCCCGCCGAACTTGGCGGACTCGAAGGCCGCAAACAGCTGGGGGGCCGAGGCGTAGCGCACGCCAAAGCCGGCGTCGGTCACCTGGCGGGCAATGCAGGCGGACAGGAAGGTCTTGCCCAGGCCCGTGGCGCCGGAAAACAGCAAATTCCCACTGCCCTGAAACTGGGCCGCGTAGCGCCGGCAGGCGGCAAGCACCGTGGCCATCAGCTTGCGGGGCACAACGCCCAGGTCGGGGTCGTACCGGTCGGAGTAGTAGCCCAGGTTGAAGTTTTCAAACCGCTCCCGGCCGCTGCCCATCAGGGGGGAGAGCTCTTTTTTCTGCTCCTGGCGGCACAGCTCGCGCAGGCACTCGCACATCACGCCCCCCACGTATCCCCGGCCGCCGCAGTGGGCGCAGGCAGGCTGATACTCCAGGGCGCTGGGGTCCAGCTCCGCCCCCTCGAGAATCCACTGGCGCTCCGCCTGGAGAGCCAGGTTTTCCTTTTTGATGGCGGCAATGGCCTGGACAGGGTCCTCCCCCTTGGAGAAGCAGACCGCCATGGTCTGGGCCATGGAGCGGCGCAGGGCCCGGTCAATGGCCAGCAGCCGGGGATAGTCCCGGTAGGCCTTGTCACGGACCTGTTCAAAATCCGCCTGATGCTGGCGGTTATCCTCCTCCAGACGGGCCTGGGCCCGGCGGACTACGGCTGGTTCGTATGCCATTGGTTTGCCTCCTCTTCCTCCATCAGACGCTCGGCGGCCTGCCGCAGCATGGGGCTGAGCGCCTGGCCGTGGCGCTGGAACTGGTCTGCGGGCTTGGCTGTGGGCTTGGCCGCAGGCTTGCGGTCGTACTGCTCAATCTGCTCGGGGGTGCGCAGGCCCTGGCTGTGCCAGCGCTGCAGAATGGAATTCATGTAGGGCCATTTGAGCCCGCCGGTGTTCATCACGGTTTTGTCGTAGGCCAGGCGGAAGGTCTGCTCCGGCAGGTCCAGATCCGCCCAGGCGGTGAGATATTTCTCCTCGGTTTGGGTCAGCCGCCGGCCCTCAATGCCCAACAGCCTTGTCAGCTGCCCCATCCGGCTGCGGCGCACCCCCTGCTGCCGGACAAAGGCGGAGGCCAGCTCCAGGCTGTCAATGCCCTCGTCAGCCCAATGGTAGGCCTCCCGCTCGATGGTGCGAAAGCTGGGCATCCGGCCCGAGCCCCGGCTGCGGCTGCGCTCAACACAGTAGTGCACCAGCATATTGATGATCTCCGGGTCCAGGCCCACGTATTCATAAATGGACAGCAGAATCTGCAGCTCCTGGGTGGAAAGCACCCGGCTGAGATAGCGCTGCACCTCCCCCACCAGCCTTTGAAAGCCGGAGTTGGGCTGCTCCATCCGCCGGAGCACGTCCTGCTCGGTGTACTCCGGCCGCTGCTCGCTGCGCAGCAGCGGCGGCCGGGCCGGGGCAGGCTCCAGCCCCAGCTGACACAGCAGCGCCTGGGCCTGCTGCAGCCGCTGGGGGCTGAGACTTACGGGGACGCTGCCTGCCAGCTGGGCCAGATAGACCAGGCAGGCGTCCGGGTCCGCCGCACCCAGAAGCTTTTCCAGAGCCTGGGGCGAAATTGATATCTCTTCCATGGGGATTCTCCTCCAATTTACTGCCCTTTAGTATAACACATCTTGCCCGGTATCTCAAGTCTCCTTTGCGCAGGATCGGTGATTTTTCGCCGGTTTTTCCCCGCCGGGATTTGGACAAATTCCCCCTTCTTTTCAAAAAATTTTCTTTTTCCCCATTGCATCAGGCAGACAAATATGATAAGATTGCTGTATTCCAAAGAAAGTGAGTTTTACAACCATGAATGTAATGCGCAAACTGGCGGCCCTGCTGCTGGTTGCCGCTCTGCTTGCCGGTGTGTTTGTCGGCTGCAGCCAGAACGACAATCCTCAGTCCGATTCTGCCGCCTCCACCCCGGCTTCCGAGGCGCCTGCTGACTCCGGCGCGGCCACTGTTGCCTCCGGCGCAGCCGACGAAGCCCCCGCGGCGACCGAGTTTGTCCCCCCCGAGGTGGGCGATCCTGCCACCTCCAACGCCAAGGTTGTCTACACCGAGGACGGCATCACCCCCGAATCCGAGAGCATGAGCACCGTGGTAACCAAGGTTGGCGACCTGGAGCTGGACAACGCCACCCTGCAGATCTACTACTGGTCCCAGTATTATAACCTGATGAACAGCTACTATGCCATGATGGTCGGCATCGACGAGAACGTCCCCCTGTCTGAGCAGTACTCCTTTATGGAGGGCCAGACCTGGGAGCAGTATTTCATCGAGAGCGCCATGGAGAATTTCGCCCAGGTGGGCGCCCTGTACACCGAGGGCCAAAAGGCCGGCTTCACCATGTCCCAGGAGGACCAGGATGCCCTGGAGGAGAATCTCAGCACCCTGGACGACCAGGCGGTGCAGTACGGCTTTGACACCGCAGAGGATCTGATCCAGGCCAACTTCGGCACCGGCGTCAGCCGGGAGACCTACGAGAACTTTGCCCGGGTCAACTCCTATGCCTCCGCCTACTACCGTTCCCTGGTGGACGCGGTGGAGTACACCGACGAGGATCTGGCAGAATACCTGGCCTCCCACGCTGACGACTATCCCGGCGCCACCCTGGAGTACCCCAATGTGAACGTGCGGCACATTCTCATCACCACCGAAGACGACAGCGACGATGCCGAGGCCGAGACCCAGGACGCCGA
>DFIE01000116.1:0-2780 GCA_002372735.1 Clostridiales bacterium UBA3705 | reverse complement strand
GCCGAGACCCAGGACGCCGAGGCCGAGACCCAGGACGCCGATGCCGCCTCCGCCGCCGCCAAGGCCAAGGCCGAGGAGATCCTGGCCGAGTACGAGAAGAACCCCACCGAGGAGAACTTTGCCGCCCTGGCAGAGCAGTACTCCACCGATCCCGGCTCCAACACCAACGGCGGCCTGTATGAGGACGTCTACCCCGGGCAGATGGTGGAAACCTTTAACGACTGGTGCTTCGATCCCGCCCGGAAGCCCGGCGACACCGGCATTGTGGAAACCAGCTACGGCTACCACGTGATGTACTTTGTGGGCCAGACCGAAAACTACTACTGGAAGGACGTGGCCCAGAGCGAGTATGCCAACGACCGGGTGGCCACCGCCATGGAGGAGCTGATGGCAGGTTATCCCAACCAGCCCAGCTACCTGGACGTGGTGCTCTCCAAGCTGCTGGTGAAAGAGCCCGAAGCCGAATAATCCAACCCCATTGGGGGAGCCGCCTGCCGCGGCTCCCCTTTGTTTTTCCGCTCCCCTCTTGCCAATCCGGACTCCATCCGTTATAATAGGCAACACAAAACACCCAGACAAGGATACACGCTTATGACTTACAACGCAGGCAGCTATGATATCGCGGTGATCGGCGCCGGCCACGCCGGCATTGAGGCCGCTATGGCCGCAGCCCGGCTGGGCTGCAAGACCCTGGTGCTCACCATCAACCTGGACGCTGTGGGCAATATGCCCTGCAACCCCGCCATTGGCGGCACGGCCAAGGGCCATCTGGTCCGGGAGCTGGACGCCCTGGGCGGACAGATGGGCATTGCGGCGGACCACTGCTGCATCCAATACCGGATGCTGAACCGGGGCAAGGGGCCCGCGGTCCACTCTCTCCGGGCCCAGGCGGACCGGCGGCAGTACCAGCAGTATATGAAAGCCCTGCTGGAGGGACAGGAGAATTTGGAGCTGAAGCAGGCCATGGCCGTCTCCATCGGCACCAAGGACGGGGCGGTCTGCTCTGTGACCACCCAGCTGGGGGCGGAGTACCGGGTAAAGGCCGTGGTGCTGGCCACCGGCACCTTCTTGGACAGCACGGTGATCATTGGGCCCACGGTGCTCTCCTCCGGGCCAGACGGGATGCATGCGGCCACGGGCCTGGCAGACTGTCTGCGGGGTTTGGGCCTGTCTCTGCGCCGGTTTAAAACCGGCACCCCGCCCCGGATCAACGCCCGCAGCGTAGATTTTGACAAAATGGAGCTGCAGCCAGGCGACGAGTCAGTCATCCCCTTCTCCTTTACCACAGAGCAGGCCCCACCCAACCGTGCGGTGTGCCATCTCACCTACACCAACGAGACCACCCACCAAATTATCCGGGACCACCTGGACGAGAGCCCGATTTATGACGGGTCCATCACCGGCGTGGGGCCCAGGTACTGCCCCTCCATTGAGACCAAAATCGTCCGCTTTGCAGACAAGCCCAGGCACCAGCTGTTTGTGGAGCCCACAGGCCTGGACACCCGGGAGCTGTATTTGCAGGGCTTCTCCTCCTCCATGCCGGAGCAGGTGCAGCTGGAGATGCTCCACTCTGTGCAGGGGCTGGAGCACGCCCAGATGATGCGGCCGGCCTATGCCATTGAGTACGAGTGCATCGACCCCACCCAGCTGCTGCCTACCCTGGAGTGCAAGCCTGTGGCGGGGTTGTACGGCGCGGGCCAGTTTAACGGCTCCTCCGGATATGAAGAGGCGGCGGTGCAGGGCTTTGTGGCCGGGGTGAACGCGGCGCTGAAGCTGCTGGGCCGGGAGCCCCTGATTTTGAAGCGCTCAGACGGCTACATCGGCACGCTGATTGACGATTTGGTCACCAAGGGCACCCAGGAGCCCTACCGGATCATGACCTCCCGCAGCGAGTACCGGCTGCTCCACCGGCAGGATAACGCCGACCAGCGGCTGACCCCCATCGGCTATCGGATCGGTCTGATTTCAGAGCAGCGCTACCTGGACACCCTGGAAAAATACGCCGCTGTGGACCGGGAGTGCAAACGGCTGGAGCACAGCGGCGTGGCCGCAAGCCCCGCGCTGAACGCGTTTTTGACTGCCAGAGGCTCCGCCCCGGTGGAGAGCGCCGCTCGGCTGGCGGATCTGGTCCGACGGCCGGAGCTGGGCTATGACGACATTGCCCCCTTTGACCCGGACCGGCCTGCCCTGTCCCCTGCGGTGCGGGAGCAGGTGGAAATCCGCCTGAAATACGCGGGCTACATCGCCCGGCAGGAAAAGCAGGTGGAGCAGTTCCGCAAGGCCGAGAGCCTGCGCCTGCCGGAGAATCTGGATTACAGCGCCATCCACGGCTTGAAGGAAGAGGCCCGGCAGAAGCTCAGCCAAATCCGGCCCATGAGCCTGGGTCAGGCCAGCCGGATCTCCGGCGTGAGTCCCTCCGACACAGCGGTGCTGATGGTCTGGCTGGAGCAGCAGCGCCGCAGCGGGCAGCAGAACCCCGGGGATTGATCCCCGGGGCTGCAAAGAATTTGGACGATTTTTGAAAAAATCCCTTGACAAAACCGAAAAAGAATTATATAATTTTCATGCTTAAACGCATCCGCCCTTAGCTCAGTTGGTAGAGCAACTGACTCTTAATCAGTGGGTCCTGGGATCGAGTCCCCGATGGTGCACTAGATACGCTGAAATCCAGTGTTAAGGCCCGTTGGTCAAGCGGTTAAGACTCCGGCCTCTCACGCCGGCGACGGGAGTTCGATTCTCCCACGGGTCATAAAATCCCGACCGCAAGCTGATATATTTTC
>DFIE01000075.1 GCA_002372735.1 Clostridiales bacterium UBA3705 | reverse complement strand
GGGCAGGCCGGGCTTGGTGGGCTCTACCGGCACGCTGGGCACGGTGGGCTGGTCCGGGTTGGTGGGATTGGTGGGCTCATCCGGGTTGGTGGGCTCATCCGGGTTGGTGGGCTCATCGGGATTGGTGGGCTCATCAGGATTGGTGGGCTCATCGGGGTTGGTGGGCTCATCGGGGTTGGTGGGCTCGTCGGGGTTGGTGGGTTCCTCGGGGTTGGTGGGGCCGACAGGCTCGGTGGGGCCGACAGGCTCGGTGGGCTCATCGGGATTGGTGGGCTCCACGGGCTCGTCCAGCTCGACCTTGATTTCCACGGTCTCGCCTTCCTCAAGCTCGGTCTCGTCGTTGCGCTCCTTGGTCTCCACGGCGACCTCGGTGTCAAGCTCTTCCTCGGTGTTGTAGGAGAACTTCAGGGTGGCCAGGGTCTGGCCGGCGGGGATCTCCTCCAGGGAGGCAAAGGCGAAGGTGATGACGCCGTCCTTGTCCTTCACGGAGTAGTAGGGCAGGGAGCACTCCACACCCTCGTAGGTCAGCTTCTCGGTGTCGTAGGTAACGGTCATCAGGCCGTTGCCGACGGCTTCTTCCTGCTTCAGCTCCACGGTGACGATGCCGTCCTCGGTGAGCACAGGAATCTCGCGGTTGATGTCAGCGGGACGGAAGCCGTTCAGGCTGCCGGCCGCCTGGGTGTCCTCGCCCAGCTTGGCCAGCTCGGCCTCGCCGGAGACGAACTCGAAGGTCGCGTTGGAGCTGGCAACCGCTCTGCCGGAGCCCACAGTCGCCAGGGCGGCGGGCAGCTTGGCAGCGGTGTAATCCTTGGCAACGGTCTCGGGAGTGCCGATGAAGCCGGGATCATACTCCACGCCGGTGAGAACCTGGACGTCGTCCACGTTCAGACGGAACATGTCGGTAATGTTGTAGTGGCGGATGGCCACGTAGACCTGGGACTGGCCGACAAAGTCGGACAGGTCGCCAACGTAGCGCACATAGCTGCCGGTGGCAGTGAAGTCGCCGGAGATCTTGGTCATGCTGTTGATGTCAGCACTGGTGCCGGCATACAGGGCAAAGTTCTCGCCGCACCAGTCGGCATCCTGGCCGCGGGCAAACACGGACAGGACGGCCTTGTCCACACCGGACAGGTCAATGGCGGGAGAGATGGCCCAGTTGTCGGGCTCAAGAGGTCCAGTACTGTTGTCGTAGGAGGCGGACATGATGCAGCTTGCGCCGCCGTGTACGTTGACCTGGGTGTTGCCGTCGCTGAACTCCCAGGCGTTCTCGTCGCCGTCGGCATCCACATTGGTCCAGCCGTTCTCGAAGGGATCGGCCTCCATGTCGAAGTTGGCCACAACCTCAGCCTCGTCGTAGGGATCGGGCTCGGGCTCGGGTTCGGGCTCGGGCTCCACGTCCTCCTTGATGACGGAGGCCAGATCGTCGAAGGAGCCGACCAGACCGGAGAAGTTGTCGGCGTCGATCTTGCCGAACAGCTCCACCTCACCGGTCATGAAGTCCACAAAGTAGACGTTCTTGGTGCCGTTGTCGGCAATGACCAGGCCGGCGTTGGCCAGATCCAGGTCATGGTCGCCATGGTAGTTTACATTCTCGATGTAGGCCATGGAGGCATCGGTGCTGTTGGCGAAGGTGATGCCGGTGTCAAGAACCGCCTGGTAGGAGATTTTGCCCTCGGCATAGTTCACGCTCAGCTTGTACAGGGTGCCGTCGGTGGTGATCAGGTAGTAGACGAACACGTCGGTGTCATCCACGGTGTCTGTGCCCGCGAAGGCAATGCCTGCCATGCCGGTGATGGCGGAGGACAGGTTCCAGCCGTAGTAGTCGGGGGTCACCAGCCAGCCCAGGGTGGTGGTGAACAGGGCCTTGTGGGTGTCGACCTCGCCGTTTGCATCCTCAAAGTTGGGGTAGTTGGCGATGTCCTGTGCGGGATAAGTGCTGTAGTAGCCGTCGGTGTCGATGACGTAGTCCACAGGCTCGTAGGTCTCAGCATCCAGGGCGGAGATGGCGGAGCCGGTAGCAGCCATGTAGATCTCGCCGGTGCGGGCGCCGGAGACCACGTCGAACGGGGCTTCAACACCCTTCTTGGAGGCGTTCAGGCCGTCCAGGCTGACCTTGGTGAAGCGGGCGCCGTTGGCGTCGGTGACCTGGCCGGTGATGAAGGCGTCCAGGCTCAGCAGGCCCTTGACCTTGATGTTCACGGTCTCGGACAGGTGCTCGCCGGCGGCGTTGGTGTCCTTTGTGGTGACGGTGAGGGTGGTCTCGCCCTCCTTCAGGCCGGTGACGATGCCGTCGGCGAAGGAAGCGATGCTCTCATCGGCAATGGCCACGTCGTACTCGTTGGTCTCGCCCAGCTTGACCTTGATCTTCAGCTCGGCGGTGTCGCCTTCGTAGAGAACCAGATCCAGGGGGCTGACCTTCAGGGACAGATCGGTGGCGCGCTCGTACTGGTACAGACCAACCACGGGCCAGATCTTGTCGCCGAAGTCGCCGACCAGGGCGTTGCGGGCGGGCTCGTTGGGATCGATGGCATAGAGGGAAGCAGTCTCGCCGTTGCCATCGTAGTAGGCCAGGTACAGGAAGTCGGCTTCCGCGTCATAGACCAGGGAGGCCTTGTTGTCGGACAGGGAGGGAACGCCGTCAAGGAGCAGACCGGTGGAGCCGATCTTCTCCCACATCAGGGAGCCTTCCACGTTCATATGGAAGCTGTACAGATCGCCGCCCTCGGTGATGATGTAGTAGGCCGCGGTGTTGAGATTCTCTTCGCCGTCGGCGTCCACATAGTCCTCACGGCCCGCATAGGCGATGACCGCCATGGGGTCTTCGGCAAAGGCAGTGTTGGACAGGTTCCAGTAGTTCAGGTTGCCGGCCTCGGGGTCAAGGACCTCGAAGTACACGCCGCCGTTGCACAGACCGATGAGACGGCCGGTGATGCCGAAGGCCTCAGCCAGGTCCTCGGGCAGGGCAGCAGCGTCGCTGGGCAGCCAGGAGGAGGCGATGCCGCCCAGAGTGGTGACCTCGTAGGTGTCGGCATCCACAGCGTACATGGTGTCGTCGTCCGCGGTGTAGAGGACGTCGTCGACCAGACCGCCCACAACGAAGCTGCCGATCTGGGCTTCACCCTCCCACTCAGCGGGGGTGTTGGTGTTGAAGATGGAGGCCATGCCCTTGCCGTCGGCGTCCCAGATGATGCCGCGCACGTCGGCAGCGGGGGCGTCTTCCACATTGACCTTGATCTCAGCGGTCAGGTTGGGAGCGGCAACGGTGGTGACGGTGATGGTGGTCTCGCCGGCGGCCACGGCGGTGATGGTGCCGTCGGTTACGGTGGCGATGGCTTCGTCTGCAGAGGCCCAGGTGACGGACTTGTCAGTCAGGGTCCAGGGGAAGACGGAGGCCAGGGCGGTGACGGTCTGGCCGCGGAGCAGATTCAGCTCGGTGGGCTCCACAACCAGAGAGGTGGCGGTGTCGGTGGGCTGAATCAGGTGGCTCTTGCTGGGCACGATGAACAGGCCGGTGCAGGCGTTGTACAGGGTGGCCGAGGTGCTGGTGTTGCCGGCGCTGTTGGCCTTGGCAGCCTTGCCGGTTTCAAGGTTCAGCTCCCACAGAGCGATGTCATAGTCGGTGTAGGGGGTGAAGCCGGTCTTGCCGTACATGTAGTTGGAAACCACATACAGCTTGCCGGTGTTGTGATCCCACGCCATGGAGCCGCCGTAGGCCATGTTGTAAATGCCCATGGTGCCGGTGCGCTCGGGGTTCACGGGATCGATGGTGATCACGCCGTCCTGGATGTCGTTCAGGGTGAACTTGTACAGGTAGGCGTAGGAGGTGGAAGCCTCGTTGGTGGTGTAGAAGTTGCCCTCGTCGTCAATGGCAAGACCCTTGGAGGCCTTGTAGGAGGCGCTGGAGGTCTTGGGGTTGTTGAGGCTCAGCTCAGCCACCAGGGTGAGCTCGCCGGTGATCAGGTCCACGCTGTAGAGCTTGTTGCCATCGCCCATGGCGTACAGAACGTTGTTCTTGTAGTTGAAGGCCATGTCCTTGATGATGGGGGTGGTGTCGTCAAACTTGCCGACACGCTCGGCGTCATCCAGGGCGGCGAGCTCGGCGGCATACAGCCAGCCGTCGTCGGCAGCCATGAAGACATAGCCGTCCACATACTCAGCAGCCTCCACGTTGATGGCGGTGGCGCTGTACACGTTCAGGCCGGTGAACTCCTGGGTTTTGTAGGTGTAGGTCAGCTCGGGGACGTTGATCTCCAGGGCGCGGGTGCCGCTGCCGGGGGCTGCGGTGCCGTTGGTGAAGACCACGGTGGTGCCGCCCAGATCCTCTTCCTCAGCGGCGAGGGAGACGACGAAGGCAGCCTCGTTGCCGGCATAGTCGGCAACCAGCAGGGTGACGGTGCTGGGCAGCTTGATGCCTTCCAGATCCAGAGGAACCTCCACGGTCTGGCCGGGCTCGGTCTGCTCGGGCACAACGCCCACGAATTCCTTGGTGCCGGACTTGTTCAGCACGGCAACATAGGCGATGTAGTTGTCGTCAGTGGCCTTGACGGTGATGTCGCCGGAGATGAGATCGCGGAAGGCGCCGGCGACCACGGGGGCCTGGTTGTCGATGGTGACGGTGTACTTGATGGCAGCGCCGTCGCCCACCAGACCGGACTCCAGCACGGACTTGAAGCCGTCGGCGTCCAGGGTGCCCTGGGTGGCGATTTCGCCGTTGGCCTTGGCGTTGGTGATGGCGTAGTACTCAGGCAGGGCGAACATACCAACGGTGATCTTGTCGCCGTCGTTCAGGCCCAGAGAGCCCAGCTTCTTGCCCACGCTCAGGTTGGAGGCGCTGGTGCTCTGCCAGGCGCTCTGTGCGGGATAGTAGTAGGCGCAGTAGCGGTTGTAGTTCAGGCCGCCCACCCAGATGACCTTGCCTTCCTCGTCCAGGATGGCGCTGCCCATGGTGCCGATGTTGCGGATGGGCTGGTAGTTGAACTGCTGGATGGTGGTCTCGTTGGACATGGCCAGCCGGTCAGCGGGGAACTCGTCCTCGATGGCGTAGGGGTTGCCCATGTAGATGTGGTTGGTGGTGTCGCTGCCGTAGCGGAGGGCCAGGTAGTTGGTGTTGGCGTTGTTCAGGTAGGGCAGCTTGCCGGTGCCGTAGGCCTCGTCAATGGCGGAGGTACGGTCGAACATGGAGGGATCGGTCCAGGAGCCCAGGAAGCCCATAATGGGGATGGAGTGGGTCACGTCCAGGGCGCCCTCGGCGTCGGCCACGGGATCAATGTAGGTGTAGCCCTGTACATAGAAGCCGTTGGTGAAGTAGTTCAGCAGGAAGGCCACGTCGTCGGGATCCAGGGTCAGGTTCACGGTGACCTTGGTGGGCTCGGTGATCTTGACGGTGGGAGTCTGGGCAGCCTCCAGCAGGATGCGGGCGTCGGCAGTGGTGATGTCGCCGTCCTCGTCCAGGTCGGCCACGGTCAGGTCCAGAGCCTCGCCGTCGTTCTCGCCGGTCAGGTAGTCCAGGATGGCCTGGGCATCCTCGGCGTTGGTGATGCCGTCCTTGTTGACGTCAGCGTCCAGCAGGTAGGTATCCTCGTAGGTCTCGCCGTTGATCTCATAGGTGGCGTTGGAGCCGATGAGGGTGGTGCCGGTATCCTGCAGCATACCGTAGCCGCCGTCGCCGGCCAGCCACTGGGCAAACATATCGGTGTGCAGGGCGAATTCCTTCTCGCCCTCGAGAGGATAGACGGTGAAGGAGTAGGTGTACTCACCCTTGCGCTCCACGTCGTCGCCCAGCTCGACCTTGACCTTGCCGTCCTTGGCAGAGTCGGGGAAGAGGGTGGCGTCCTCGTCCATCAGGATGTAGGACTTGGCGGACACGGCGTCGGCCACGTTGGCCAGGCCGGAGCCGACCCGGATGACGGGCCAGTAGTGGCCGTACTCGTCAAACACGGGATGGGCGGTGGACATCAGCAGGGAGTTGATCAGCTGACGGGCGGACAGACCGGTCTTCTCGGTCAGGCCGTTGTCGCGGATGTACTGGCCCAGGATGGCCGCCATACCGGCAACCTGAGGCGCAGCCATGGAGGTACCGGACATGACCTCGTAGGCATCGGAGCCGCCGGCGAAGTTGGTGCCGTCATCGGTGTGATAGCCGTTGACGGAGTAGATGTTGCCGCCGGGGGCCATGATCTCGGGCTTCAGCACCAGGGTGCCGGGCACGCCGTAGGAGGAGAAGGAGGACACGGTGACGGTGTCGGAGGGCTCGCCCACCAGAACCTCCAGCTCACCAGCCACGGAAACGGTGCCGGTGTAGTAGGTGATGCCGTTGGCCTCGGCAGTCTCGGACTGGGCCTTGATGCCGGCGCCGTCAGCCTGGGTGATGGAGACCGCGGGGGCGTGGTAGTTGTAGCCGGACAGGTTCATGTTGATGGTGCCGGGCTGGTTGTTCACAATGACCACAGCCACAGCGCCCTGGGCAACAGCCGCGTTCGCCTTGGCAAAGAAGGAGGAGGTGCCGCGGTTGCAGAGGGCAACCTTGCCGGTGAGGACGTCGGCGCCCAGCGCCATGAAGTCGTCGCCCGCCTGGCCCACATGCTCGTTGTCGTCCACGCCGGGGCTGTCAATGTAGACGTACTCCAGCTCGCCCGCATCCGCCAGGGTGGCGATGGGGTCGTTGCCGTAGCCGCTGGTCTCGGAGTAGAACACGTGCATGTCACCGAAGATCAGGGGCATGCCGGTCTGGCCGGAGTTGTCAACAGAGGCAACGGACAGGGTGTTGGTAAAGGTCTGGGGGCTGCCGCCGGTGGCCATCTTGGAGTCATCGGCGTACATGTAGGGATACATGTTGGCGTTGTAGGGGGTGTCGTACCACATGCCGTTGTTGCCGGCGGAGAAGGCCACCACGGTGCCCTTTTCGACCAGCTCGTTGAGCACGTTCTCGTAGCCGTCGGAGAAACCGAAGCCGGCCACGGAGGAGCCCAGAGACAGGTTGGCGGAATCGCAGCCGAGCACGATGGCGTCCTCAATGGCGACCATGTAGTCGGAGTCGTAGGCGCCGCCGCCCTTGCCGAAGACCTTCATGGTGACAAGCTGAGCGTCGGGAGCCACGCCCTGAGTGCCTGCCACCTGCAGCGCGGGCTGGAACTCGCCGTCTACCTTGATGAAGCGGTTGGCCGCCGCAATGCCGGAGACGTGGGAGCCGTGCTCGCCCTGGGTGTCGTCCTTGTGGACGATGTAGTTGACGTCCTTGTCAACGTAGTTGTAGCCGTAGCCGATCTTGAGGTTCTTGTAGGCAGCCTCGCCGGAGCCGATGGCAGCGTTCAGCTCGCCCTTGACAGCCTCGATCTTCTCGGCGGTCAGCAGATTCAGAGAGGCAACGTACTCGTCATAGGAGACGCCCTTTTCCTCTGCGTTCTGCTTCAGCGCATACTCCAGCGCTGCGGGATCAAAGGACTGATGGTCCACGTCTGTGCCGGTGTCGATGATGGCAACCTTGCTGCCGGCGCCGGTGTAGCCGGCGGCCCAGGTGATGTTGGAGCCGATCATCACAGAGGCAGAGCCGTTTTCGGGCTGGTCAGCGACCTCGCCCTCCTGGGGCTCGTAACGATTTTCCAGAATGACGTCCTTCACGCCGGGGATCGCCTTGATGGCGTCCAGCTGGCCGTAAAGCACGTTGGCGGAAATCATGTTGGCCGCCAGGGTCAGATTCCACTTGACGTCCAGCTTGCTGCCAAGGGCAGCCTCAATGCGGGAGACCATCTTGGCCTGGTCAGCCTTCAGGCCGGCACGGTAGGCCATGGCCTCAGCGTTCTGGGCAATGCCTTCCGGGCTGTAGCCGGCCCCGATGGTGGAGGGCTTGGCCAGCTCGATGGACACACGCACAGAATCCGTCAGCTTGTGGGCTTCCGTTTCGACGGAATTGTCCTCATCGGACGCGAAGTCCTTCTGAGAGGCAATCGTTCCAGGGTCGATCGGGATGAGCTCAAGCGCTTCGCTCCCGGCAGCCTCGGCTTCCTCGGCGCTGGCCAGAGGAACCATGAAGCTTGCCAGCAGAGCAAGCACCAGAGCCACCGAAAGAATCCGGCGGAACAGAGATGCGTTCTTCATACTCATTTCTCCTTTTTGGGAATTTATCATGACCCGCTCCCACGGGACATAATATGGATTTAGGGGCATACTCCCTTGTATAGAATATTTAAACACTTTATGAATAAAATGTCAAGGGCAATTCGCGGTTCCTTAAAAATATCTTCATCTTTTGTGAACAAGCCAAATTTTTACCGGTTGTTTCCGCAGCCAAACTGTGCGATTTTCACAAATTCGCCCAAGGGAAATTATGACATATTTCCATCTTTTTCCCTCCGTCCCGGCGTTTTTGAGGAAAAAAACGACCAAAACATCTCTTTTTGTTCACATATATCCGATAATTTTACGTATATGCGGAATACGGATGAATTTCTTCTCTCCGGGGTTGAAAGCCGCCGGTTCCGGGGATACTAACACCGGCAGGGCGGCGGCAGGGGCTGCCCGGCGTGGGGGCGGCAGGACCCGCAGCCCGGACAATTTCCATAGAAAGGACGTTTGTGTCATGCAGGCAAAGAGGCTGCGCGGGGTACTGACCCGGGCGGGGATGGTGATTGGGGGGCTGGCAGTGGGGGTGCTGGTGGTGCTGCCCCTGGGGCTGCCCTTTTTCCTGGCCTACGGCCTGTCCTTGGCGGCGGAGGGGCCGGTGGGGTGGCTGCAGCGGAAAACGCCCCTGCCCCGGTGGGCCTGCACGGCCCTGGGGGCCGGGGGGCTGTTTGTGCTGCTGGGGGCGGTGGTCTGGTTTTTTGCCCGGGTGCTGTTTGGAGAGCTGCGGTCCCTGGCGGCGGAGCTGCCGGGGCTGCTGGAGAATCTACGGGGTCCTGTGGAGCAGCTGCGCGCCTGGCTGGACGCCCTGGCCGGCCGGCTGCCCCCGGAGCTGGGCCGGGGGCTGGAGGACTGGGTGGGCCGGCTGCTCACCGGGGGGTCGGGCCTGGCCCAGGGGCTGGCGGCCCGGCTGACGGGGCTGGTATCCCGGCTGGTGGCCGGGCTGCCCGGCACCCTGCTGACCCTGGGCACCACGGTGGTGGCCACGTTTTTATTCTCGGCGGGGCTGCCGGAGATCCAGCTGTGGCTGCGCAGGCGGCTGCCCCCGGCCTGGCGAAAGCGCCTGATCCGGCTCCGGGCGGAGATCCACGGGGCCCTGGGCGGGTATCTGCGGGCCCAGCTGAAGATGATGGGCATCGTCTTTGGGGTGCTGACCCTGGGGCTCTGGGCCCTGGGGGTGGAGTTCCCCCTGCTGTTCGGCGGGCTGATTGCCCTGATGGACGCCCTGCCGGTGCTGGGCACGGGGACGGTGCTGGTGCCCTGGGCCCTGGTGGGCTTTTTGCAGGGCGACCGCCGGCTGGGGCTGGGCCTGCTGGCCCTGTACGGGCTGTCCACCCTGGCCCGGACCTGTCTGGAGCCCCGGGTGGTGGGCAGGCAGCTGGGGCTGCATCCCCTGGTGACCCTGGCGGCGTTTTACGTGGGATACCGGCTGCTGGGCGTGGCCGGGATGATCCTGCTGCCCATCTGCGCCATCCTGACCCGCCAGCTGCTGACCCTGCGGGTGAATGAATGAAGGAAGACGGCCTGGCAGCCTGATGAAGTCGGCTGCGCCTGA
>DFIE01000004.1:732-3849 GCA_002372735.1 Clostridiales bacterium UBA3705 | reverse complement strand
GCGGCAAGCTCTTTGACGACTATCATGCCTCCAGGGTTCTGCCTGGCTTTGAGCCCGACAGTAAAATCCGGATGCTGAAGGAGCTGAAGGATTCTGCGGAAATTTTGATTGCCATCTGCGCAAGCGCCATTGAAGAAAACAAGGTCCGCGGAGATCTGGGGATCACCTATGACGATGATGTGCTCCGGCTGATGGATGCCTTTCACGGCCAGGGGCTCTACGTCAGTGGGGTAGTCATTACCCAGTACTGCGGTCAGACCGCTGCAGACGCTTTCAAGCACCGACTGGAGAATCTGGGGGTTCGGGTGTATTTGCACTATCCCATTGCCGGTTATCCCCACAATGTATCTAAAATTGTCTCCGACGAGGGCTACGGCAAAAATGATTACATTGAGACCACCCGTCCCTTGGTCGTGGTCACTGCGCCGGGTCCCGGTTCCGGCAAGATGGCAACCTGCCTCTCTCAGCTCTACCATCATTTCCGTCGTGGGGAGAAAGCAGGCTATGCCAAGTTTGAAACCTTCCCCATCTGGAATCTGCCGCTGAAGCACCCGGTGAACCTGGCCTATGAGGCCGCCACTGCGGATCTCAATGACGTGAATATGATCGACCCCTTCCATCTGCAGGCCTATGGCGAGACCACAGTCAATTACAACCGGGATGTGGAGATTTTCCCGGTGCTGGCCGCAATCTTTGAAAAGATCATCGGCAAGAGCCCCTACCAGTCACCCACAGACATGGGTGTAAACATGGTGGGCAACTGTATCATTGACGATGATGTGGTCTGCCGGGCTTCCTGCCAGGAGATTATTCGCCGCTACTACGCTGCCCTGCGGGACCGCCGCCGAGGTACCGGCAGCGACGAGATTGTCTACAAGCTGGAGCTTCTGATGAAGCAGGCAGGGATTACTCCTGAAATCCGCCCGGTCATCCGGGCGGCAGAGACCCTGGCGGAGCAGACCGGTCTGCCCGCTGCAGCCATTGAGCTGCCAGACGGAGAGATTATCACCGGCGGCACCTCCGACCTGATGGGACCGTCCTCCGCTGTGATTCTTAACGCACTGAAGCGTCTGGCAGGCATTGATCGCCCGGTACACCTGATTTCCCGAAAAGCTATTGAACCCATCCAACGGCTGAAAACAGAGCACCTGGGCAGCGTGAACCCCAGACTCCACAGCGACGAAATTCTCATCGCCCTGGCCATCTCCGCCGCGACCGGCGAGAGGGCGGCCCGGGCCATGCAGGCACTGCCCCTGCTCCAGGGCTGCGAAGCACACTGCACGGTGATCCAGTCTGAGCAGGACTCCAGCACCTACGCAAGATTGGGTATGCACATCACCTGCAGCCCAAAATACCAGACCAATAAGCTCTATCAGAGATAAACCGAAAAAACAAGGCGCGTACCCGAAATCGGGTACGCGCCGTATCATTATGTAAACTGATTGCCGTCGCAGTCGTACAGGCACAGCCGATGGCAGCGGCTGAAATCCGGCCGATATCGGGGCAAATAGGTCTCAATTGCTGTGAGCAGGAGCAGGGGATTCAGGTTTGGCTCCTGGGCGCTGACGGTGGTTTCGATCACCAACGTGCGCGCATCCTGCGCAATCACCCGGGTGTCCCGGTGATAGGGCTGAATGTCAATCTCCACAGGGCCTTTTTTGCTGTGCTTTTCCACGCGCAAGCTGGGCCGGGCAAAGAGCGCCGCCACATCTTCGGCGGCGCCGGGGTCAAGGTCCCGGTCATAGACCAGGGTCAGCCTGGCGGAGAGCCATTTTAAGTATTTAAGCTTTCTGCCCTCAGGGTAGGTCTGCAGCACATGGATTCCTGCCGGCATCACGGCGTCCAGCCGGGGCGCGATGTCTGCAATTGCAGTGCTGTCCTGCTCCTCCAGTTCAAAGTCTGCCAGCTCATACTGGCTGGAGACACCAACTGACAGGGGCATAACAATGGAGAGCATGGGGTGTGGAGAGTAGCCCTGGGAGTGCTTCAGTAGGATCCCGGCCCGTCGGAAGGCCCGCTGCAGCAGGCGCATCAAATCCAGGTGGGAGATCCATACCGCGTCTCCGGACTTGGCAAACAGCATTCTAGGCATCGCAGACCCCTCCATCCAACAGGCAGTTTGCCCCGCAACCGGCGCAGCCGTGGCGGCAATCCGGGGTAATTTCGGACCGATAGGCCCGCTCCCGCTCCCGCCAAAGGAACTGCTTGCGCACGCCGGGGTCAATGGTATCCCAGGGCAGCACCTCGTCCTTGCCGAAGCCCCGGGTAGTGTAGAAGCTGCGGTCAATGCCGCACTCCTCCAGGGCCCGGCCCCACTTGTCGTAGTCAAAATACTCGATCCAGCCATCCAGCCGGGCGCCATTGCGCCATGCGGCTTCCACCACCGCGCCAAGCCGTCGGTCTCCCCGGGCCAGCACGGCCTCCAGTTCGCTGAGCTGGGCCTCGTGATAGTTGTATTCGACGCTTCTGGAGTACAGATGCTCCTTCAGCAGCCGGGTTCTGCGCAGGTATTCCTCCGGCGTGATCTGGGACTCCCACTGGAAGCCCGTAAAGGGCTTGGGAACAAAAAATGCCGTGGCCACATGGATCCGGACCCCGCGTTTTTTGTTGCTGGCGTGCTCCTTCCAGACCTTCAGCACCTTGTAAACAAGATCTGCAATGCCCAGCACGTCCTCGTCGGTTTCGGTGGGCAGGCCCAGCATGAAGTACAGCTTTACGTTGTTCCAGCCCCCGGCAAAGGCTATTTCGCAGGTTTTCAGAATATCCTGCTCAGTGACATTTTTGTTGATTGCGTCCCGCAGCCGCTGGGTACCCGCCTCGGGGGCAAAGGTCAGCCCGCTTTTGCGCACCTTTTGCAGCTTCAGCATCAGGTCTCTGGAAAAGTTGTCGGCCCGCAGAGAGGGAACGGAGAGATTGATCTTGTGCGCGGTACAAAACTCGGTCATCCGGTCGGTCAGCTGCTCCAAGTACCGATAGTCCGAGGTGGACAGGCTGGAAAGGGTAATCTCATGGTCGCCGGAGCTCTCCAGCGAGGCAACTGCCTGTCGGAACAGAGTCTCCGGCTGCCTGGGCCGCACCGGCCGGTAAGTATAGCCCGCCTGGCAGAACCGGCAGCCC
>DFIE01000004.1:0-681 GCA_002372735.1 Clostridiales bacterium UBA3705 | reverse complement strand
CAGCCCCGGATGCAGCCCCGCATGACCTCCAGATTCATCCGGTCATGGACGATCTCGGTGGATGGAACAATGGGCCGGACAGGGAAGTAGGCCTTGTCAAGATCCTGGACGATGCGCTTGGTCACCCGGGCCGGCGCACCGTGGAGCGGTACAATTTCCCGCAGGGTACCGTCCTCGTTGTAGTGGTGTTCGTAAAAGGAGGGCACATAGACTCCTGGAATTTTGGATACCCGCAGCAGAAACTCCTGCTTGGAAAGGCCCTCTTTCTTGGCCTGCCGGTAGCACTCCACGATCTCCACAGTGCTCTCTTCCCCCTCGCCCAGGGAGAAAAAGTCGATAAAGTCCGCCAGGGGTTCCGGGTTGTAGGTACATGCCCCGCCGGCAAAGACAATGTTTTTCAGACCTGTGCGCTGCGCAGTGTGCAGAGGTATCCCAGCCAGGTCCAGCATGGTCAGGATATTGGTGTAGCTCATCTCATAGCCCACAGAGAAGGCGACCATATCGAACTCGCCAACCGGATCATGGCTCTCCAGGGCGTAGAGGGGGAGCCCCGCCTGACGCATCGCCTGTTCCATGTCACCCCAGGGGGTGAACACCCGCTCGCACCAGACGCCGTCCATCTGGTTCATGATGTCGTACAAAATCCGCATCCCCACGTTGGACATGCCGATCTCGTAGGTG
>DFIE01000022.1 GCA_002372735.1 Clostridiales bacterium UBA3705 | reverse complement strand
GGGATGCCGATGCCATCTCCGGCTATGCCAGGGACGCGGTGGCCCTTTGTGCTGCCGCCGGCCTGGTAAACGGCTTCCCGGACGGCACCTTCCGGCCCAAGGAGGGCGCCACCCGTGCCCAGACCGCCAAGATCATCATGCTGCTGGATCAGGCCCTGGCCGCCGCCTCCACCGGGGACGAGCCCACCCAGCCCACCCAGCCCGAAGATCCCACCAAGCCCGAGGATCCCACCAAGCCCGAGGATCCCGACCAGCCCATCACCCCCGAGGACCCCATCGACCCCGAAAAGCCCGCCCAGAGCTTCAACGCCCAGTCTGAGGGCGTCAGCGTGAATGTGGACGCCCCCAACGGCGCCCTGCCCGCGGGCACGGCGATCCAGGTTCGCAGCGTGGATCCCTCCGAGCTGCAGTCCGTCACCGGAGCGGTACGGGTCCAGAGTGCCAAGCAGCCCAACCGCCTGCTGCTGATGGACATCTCCTTCACCAAGGACGATGCCGAGATCGAGCCCCAGCGGCCGGTCCAGGTCACCCTGCAGAACCTGCGCCTGGAGCGCGGCAGAATCTACACCGTCAACCACTATCCGGACAACGGCCGAAAGGAGACCGTCGCCCGCTTCCGCTCCGACGAGCTGGAGGATCTGACCAGCCTCACCTTCACCGCGGGCAGCTTCTCCATCTATGAGATCGTAGACAGTGAGGACGAGTCCCAGCAGAACACTTATTCCGTCAAATACGAGTTCTACACCGACGACACCTTTGCAACACCCTTCAAGTTCACCGATGCCGCCGGCAACGAGACCACCTTCCAGTATGTGGGCAACGGGGAGTATCTTTACAACCCCGGCCGGCCCACGGGCCAAGACAACCTGGCCTTTACCGGCTGGTTTGCCGCGGACGCCCAGTACCCGGAGATTCCCTCCGGCGAGGAGAAGGTGCAAAAGACCGTCACTGCCTCCGCTACCGTGCAGCTCTACCCCAAGTTTGAAGCGCCCTTCTTCATTGAGTACCGGGACGAGAACGGCCTGATCAATACCACCGAGTCCAATCTCTACGGTGATTTTACCCTGAACGGCCGCACCGCAACCCTGCTGAAACAAAACGGGGAGCTGCGGGTCAGCTACCAGCCCAACAGCAGCAGAAACGCCTTCATGGGCTGGGCCCTCTACGTTCCGGGCAAGACCAGCTACACAGAGCGCGATATCATCACATCCGTGACCTTCGGGCCGAACGAGAACAAGGTCTCCCTTGTCCCGGTGGATATGCCCGTGGTGTGGGTGCAGTTCAACAAAAACGACGACGACAACGACAACAGCAGTAAGGCCTCCTACACGGCCCCCCTGTATCTGCTCTCCGGCGAGACCGTCGCCGGGCGCTACGGCAACAAGTTCCAGGACGGCCGCAACGGCCTGCCCGCCCCCACCCGCATGGGCTATACCTTCGCCGGCTGGTGGTATGAAACAGTGAATAACGACGGCGAAGTCAGCATGGTGGAATTCACCAAAAATACCAGGGTCACCGCGGATATCACTGTCGACGCCAAGTGGACCCCCTCCGCCGCCACCTACACCATCGTCTACTGGGCCCAGAACGCCGAGGACGAGGTGGATCTGCCGGATGATGAGAAGACCTATTCCTTCCTGGACTCCACCATCGTAACCAGCACCACCGGCGCCATGGTCAGCCTGACCAATACCCAAAAGAACGCCAAGCTCTCCACGGGCTTCCATCTGAACAACGCGCTGACCACCGCAGGCGAGGTTCAGGTGCTGGCCAACAACTCCACGGTCCTCAACGTCTACTACGACCGGGACGTCTTCACCCTGACCTTCCAGGTGCAGGGCGCCGGCTATCAGTATGTGGTCGACAACACCGCCACCAGCAACATCTACGGCCTGACCAAGGACGGCTCCTTCGAGCCCCTGCGCAGAGAGAGCGAAACGAAATATTACGACGTCTATCGGCAGGCCGACACGCCGACCGCCGGCAGCGATTGGCTGCTGGTTGTCACCAGCGGCAGCCAGAGACTTGCGGTGACCAACGTGTGTCAGAGCGGTTCGAACAATCCCTACATTTCCCAGGTCTCCATCACAAACAATCCGAACGTGTCCGGATATGATATTACCTTGACCAATAAAGGACATGGCGCCGTTCTGGAAAATTTCTATATGCAGGTTGGAAAATCCGGCAGCAATTATACGTTCAGGAACCAGACCACCAATCTCTACCTCTCCCAGTCGGGCAACACGCTGGCCTATCTTAGCAGTTCCCAGAATTGGCAGATTGACGGCAACAGCCGCCTGCACTACGATCCCGGATTCTTATCCAGGGAACGCTACATCAGAATTGCCGGCAGCGGCAACAATCAGTACATTGAACTGGTGCCGTCTCTTCTGGGCACCGGCGCAAGCTTCACCTTCTATCAGAAGACCAGGCAGTCGGTCACCACGTATCACTACTATTACACAGATACCGGCGAGGAGTACACCGGTGACCGCTATGTGTATCAAAGAAACACCAACTCCTCCACCTACCGCAACGTCAAGCAGTTCCGCGCCCTCTATGGCCACAGCCTTGCAGAAATCTTCCCCATCCAGGGCGTGGACGGCGTGAACTATGAGGACCAGTCCTGGGATGACAGCAATACGACCCAGCATTACGGCTATGTGCTGAAAACCGTGGACGTGATGCCCAACGCCAACGTGATCTTCCGCGGCAGCACAAACGAACCCTATAAGACGATCCTGTACTACATCGAGACCATTCCGGGAGAGGCCCAGGATCCCGCCAAGGAGTACACGACCTTTACTGCGGCGGACGGGATTCAGCGAACCTACGAGCTGTACAAAACTGTAAGACATGACTTCAACTTCCTGACCTACGACGAGGAATACCATCCCCTGACCGGCTTCACCCAGGACCGGAGAAACGCGGAACCGGCGTTTGGTGAGACTCACTATTATTCAAACGGAAACGGCGGGTTCAGTTCCTCCACAAATCAAAATGAGGCTCCGATTCCAGGGTATCGAGCATATAACTACTATTACAATGGTTCAGGATGGGTACAGGCTACAACGCAACAACAGTTGGCAGCGCAAGCGAACGTTTGGGTCAACAAGCTCTACTACAACAGAGAGTCCTACGACGTGGAGTTCCTGGATGCCATCACCCGGGAGCCCATCGAGGTGAACGGCAGCCCGGTCACCCTGAATCTGGCCTACCAGCAGTCCCTGAAGGCTGTGAACGACGCCTTTACGGTGTCGGAGGACAAGTCCACCCTCTCCTACAACGGAACCCAGCTCCCCGGTCAAGAGGGCTACACCTTCAGCGGCTGGTATCTGGACCCCGGCATGACCACCAAGGCGGAACTGGACACTCTGCGGATGCCCAACGGCAAGCTGCGGCTCTACGCCGGCTGGACCCTCAACCGTTACCGTGTCTGGCTCAACCCCAACGGCGGCGAGTTCAGCCACACCGTTTATGACGACGGCGCCAACGGCCAGGGCTGGCGTTTCACCGAATCCACCTACTTCCGCACCAACTGGGGCACCCTGGTGCAGAAGTATGAGGACGTGGAGAACAACGGCAGAGACTACGTCCAGGACGACGTCAACGGCACCTATGCCTACGTCTACATCTGCGATCCCGAGAACCATGACACCGCCCGTATGGCCTACTACAAGCCGATCTCTCAGCTCACCACCATCAAGATCTACAACGAGCGCGGCGATGTGGAAGAGATTGACGAGCGCCTGTGCACCGACGGACATAAATACGTGAAGCAGCCCGGTGTCTATACCTTTGTCGGCTGGTACTACGCCACAGACCTGGATCTCACCGACGAGAGTACGCCCCCCGTCATCAGCGACACCGACAAGCTGGACCTGTTCGACTTCAACACCCCCATCGTGGAGAACATGGCCATCCGCACCCTGTGGAAGCGCATCGGCCGCTTCCGCATCAGCTACGATGTGGATATGTACACCGAGGACGGTACTGCAGTGGAGGTGCAGGGTGTTGAGGGCTCCGGCCCCGCCCCCAGCGACTACGACCGCGCCGACCTCTCCACCGCGCCAGCCCTGGGCGCGCCCACCGAAACGCCTGCAGGCTATACCTTCCTGGGCTGGAAGACTCCTTCCGGTGAGGTGGTGCAGCCCAATGAGCTGTTTACCCTCTACGCCAATCTGGCCCACCAGAGCGAGGGCGGCACCTCCACTGACCCCTACTACGAGTACACCCTCACCGCGGTGTATCAGATGCTTCCCACCACCAGCCTGACCTACGACGCCAACGGCGGCGAGGGCATCCTGACCGATCTTGCCGACACCCAGACCTTTAGCGGCATCCAGGTGAACGGGAACAGCGTCAACAAGCTGCTGATGAACCAGCAGATCAAGCTCAGCGCCGGCGACGGCTTCACCAAGGTGGGCTATATGCTCACCGGCTGGACCGATGCCATCGATGAAAACGGCGAGCCCACCGGCACCGTCTTTGACCTGGGCGGCACCTACGGCATCGGCACCGAGACCACCCTCTACGCCATCTGGAAGCCTGCAATGTTCTACGTCTTCCACTCCTCTACCGGCACGCTGGAGGCTTACAACGTGCCCACCAAGACTGTGGAGGATCCCGAGACCCACGCCGGGCATATCGAGCTTGACACCCAGGATCTCACCACCCTGGTCTCTGACGGCTATCTGTACGGCGGCTACTACAAGATCTACGGCGGCGTGGATACCGCTGCCGTCCAGCAGGCTGCCGACAACTACAGCGCCGGCACCACCGCCAACTGGACCCCTGCGGACGCCAACGCCGGCCCGGTGGCCAGCATTGAAGCCGCCAGTATCACCGACACCTTTGTTTCCTACACCGGCGACAGCCTGAAGAACGGCAGCGTCAAGTTCTGGGAGAAGGCCAACGCCTATCAGGCGGCCGACGACGCCGATCCCGGCAACGCCCTGCTCCCCGCCGCCGGCACCGTGTACTACCTCAAGGAGGTGCCCGAGACCTATCTGACCTCCAAGTATCAGTACGTCTATGACACCCTGCAGGATGACAAGATCATCAACCTCTTCCTGCTCACCCTGGTGGACGACAGCCTGTACGCCGACGTGGGCTTCCGCGTGGCGGACGGCGACACCCTGGCAGCCGCCCAGGGTGCAGCCCTCACCTCCAGAGACCGTCTGGCCGCCAGCTTCACCATCGTGCAAAAGGGCAACGGCATCCCCGGCCACCAGCGGGAGAAGGATGTGGCCGTCACCACCGACGCCTCCAAGTTCGGCCTGACCCGAGGCTATGTGGCGGTGAAGCAGCTGGACAGCCTGGTGCAGGCCAACGCGGAATTCGCCATGCTGCCCACCTGGCAGACCCTGGACGGCGTCATTGTGGGCGCCACCTCCGGCCTGGCCCTGACCGTCAACGCAGACCTGACCGAAATCACCTACGTGAAGCTGACTGCGGAATAATACTGAACTGCAATCAAACGATGAAATCGTTTGATTGCCTGCGGCAAATGCCGCAGATGCCAAGCAATTATGCTTGGCATGTTCAGATATTGTACGTACGAATGCCACCGCATTTCATGCGGTGCGCCGAATGCCGGAAGCATTCGGCGAATAAAACCATTTCCTAAATGGTTTTATTGCATTCTAGTATAACCACCGGACCAAGGCGCACCG
>DFIE01000056.1:4636-4788 GCA_002372735.1 Clostridiales bacterium UBA3705 | reverse complement strand
TGTGCGTATCCCGTGACCCCGGTGGTGGTGGGAGGGCTTTATGGCCGCTGCACTAGCTTCGCGTCGCAGCGGCCACTACGGAGCGGTGCGTACGTTTTCCGTGACCCCGGCGGTATGGGGGACCCTCAGGGCGGATGTGGGCATCCGCCCCT
>DFIE01000056.1:0-4512 GCA_002372735.1 Clostridiales bacterium UBA3705 | reverse complement strand
TGGGCATCCGCCCCTACGGGGGTGGCTGGTGCGTATTGCAGCAATCTTCCGTTTCCTGCATTGATCCAAAAAAAAGCGGCCGTTTCCGACAGAAACGGCCGTTTTTTTCTTGTTCACTTCTTCTGCTTCAGCAGGTCGCGGATCTCGGTGAGGAGCTTCTCCTCGGCGGAGGGCTCGGGATCGGGCTCGGGCTCCTTCTCGGCCTCTTCCTTCTTGGCCGCCAGTTCCTTGGCCTTGTTCATCGCCTTCACAATCGCGAACACCACCAGGGCGATCAGGATGAAGTTGATGATGGCGGTGATGAAGGTACCAATGCCCAGGGTCACAGCCTCCTTTGCAACCTCGCCGGCTTCGTCCAGAACTGCGGGACGCAGCACAATGTTGAGCTTGCTCAGGTCGATGTCGCCGATCAGCAGACCGATCAGAGGCATCAGCACGTCGTTGATCAGGGAAGTGGTGATGGCGCCGAAGGCGGTGGCAATGATGACACCGATGGCCATGTCAAGCACGTTGCCGCGCATGATGAATTCTTTGAATTCCCCCACAAAACCCTTCTTCTTGGGATCTTTTGCCATTTCTGATTTCCTCCTTTCTCTGTTATTCGAATAAGGTCCGGCTTCCTGCGGGACCGTTATTCCTTGGTAATAACCTCCAGGCCGCCCAGGTACTTCCGCAGCACCTCGGGCACCACGATGGAGCCGTCGGCCCGCTGGTTCTGCTCCACCATGGCCGGGAAGATCCGGGAGGTGGCCAGGCCCGAGCCGTTCAGCGTATGGACAAACTCCGTCTTGCCCGTGGCCTCGCGGCGGAAGCGGATGTTGCCCCGCCGGGCCTGATAATCCCGGGCGTTGGACACGGAGGAGACCTCTTTGTACCCGTTCATGGAGGGAATCTGGATCTCGATGTCATAGGTCCGGGCCATGGAGGCGGAGCAGTCCCCCGCCGCCAGCTTCACCGTGCGGAAGTGGAAGCCCAGGCCCTTGACCAGGTTCTCGGCCTTGGTGACCAGCTCCTCAAAGGCCTCGTCGGACTTCTCGGGCAGGGTGTACTGGAACATCTCGATCTTGTTGAACTGATGGCCCCGGACCATGCCCCGCTCGTCGGCCCGGTGAGAGCCCGCCTCCCGGCGGAAGCAGGGGGTGTAGGCGAAGAGCTTATGGGGCAGCTCCGCCTCGGTGAGAATCTCATCCCGGTGCAGAGAGGCCAGGGCGGTCTCCGCCGTGGGGAGCATAAAGTGCATCCGGTCGTCGGTGGGGTTGGAGATCTTGTAGACCTCGTCGGCAAACTTGGGGAACTGGCCCGCGGTTTCGCCGCACTTGTACTCCAGCATATGGGGCAGAATCACCATCTCGTAGCCGTCGGCCAGGTGGCAGTCCATAAAGTAGTTCAGCAGGGCCCACTCCAGCCGGGCGCCCAGGCCCCGGTAGATCCAAAAGCCCGTGCCCGCCAGCTTGGTGCCCCGGTCGTAGTCGATCAGGCCCAGGTCGGTGCACAGATCCACGTGGTGCTTGGGGGTAAAATCGAACACATGGGGCTGGCCGTAGTAGCGCAGGGGCTCGTTGTTCTCCTTGCCGCCGGGCTTCAGATCCGGATCGGGCAGGTTGGGCAGGCTGAGCATCCAGGTGCGGTATTCGGCCTCGACCTCCGTGAGGGACTTGTCGTTTTCGGCGATCTGGGCCTTGAGCTCCGCCATCTGCTTGAAGATGGGGGCCACGTCCTCGCCCTTCTTTTTCAGCATGGGGATCTGCTTGGAGACCTTGTTCTGCTCGGCCTTCTTGGTCTCGGTGGAGAGGATCAGCTCCCGACGCTTTTGATCCAGCTCCAGGATCCGGTCCACCGCCCCGTCGCAGTCCACTTCCTTGGCCCGGAGCAGGGCCTTGACCTGCTCGGGATTTTCTTTGATTCTTCTGATATCCAGCATATGCTTACCTCGTCACTCGTTTATTCTTCCTGGGTCATCTGCTCGTACAGGGCAAGGCCGGCCTCGGTGAGATCGTCCTTGACCTGGGAGAGCTGTTCCATGGTCTGGGCCAGGGCCTCTTCGTCCTCGGTCTGGGTCAGGGCCTGGAGCAGCAGATCCATGGCCTTTTCGGTTTTGCGCTTTTGGGAGGTCAGCTCCTTTCTCTGGTCGTCCAGGGTCTGAGCTCTCTCCTCCAGGGTCTGGTTTTCGGTCTCCAGGGTCTGGACCTGGGTCTCCAGGTCGGCCTTTTCGGCCTGCAGCGCCTCCAGAGAGGCGATGAGCTCCTGGTTCTCGTTCTGCAGGGCCTCGGCTCTCTGCATGGCAGAGGCGGAGGTGGCCCTGGACTGTTCATTGGAGCTCTGCAGCTCCAGATTGTAGTTTTGCAGCTTTTTGTTCTCCAACACCATGGAGACTGCCACCAGCAAAAATGCCACGGCAAACAAAATGGCCAGATAGGCGACCAGGGCGGTGCGGCGCTTGCGGGACAGAGCCTCCGTCTTTTTCAGCTCGGCCTCGGCCTGGGCCGCCTCCCGGAGCGCCGCCTCGGCCTGTTCCATCTCCTGGACAGCTGCCTCCTGGACAGCCTCCTCCGGCACCTGCCCGGGCTTTGCAGTGGGTTCACTCATGGGAACGTTCCTCCTTTATGGTCATCAGGGCATCCAGCAGCCGGTTCAGGTCGTCCAGACCGTAGAACTCCAGCTCAAAGCGGCCCTTGCGCTTGCCCTGTACAATATGGACCTTGCGCTTCAGGTGCCGGGACAGGGACTTTTCACACTCGGCCAGGTAGTCCACCTCGTCGGCCCGGGCGGGCTTGGGGGCGGGGGCCTGGTTGAGATTGCGGCACAGGGTCTCGGCCTGGCGGACCGACAGCTGCAGGGCGATGATCCGCTGGGCGGCCTGCTGCCGCTGCTTTTCGGTTTTCAGACTGAGCAGGGCCCTGGCGTGGCCGGCGGACAGGGTCCCCTGCCGGACCAGCTCCGCCAGCTCGGGGGACAGGCTCAAAAGCCGCAGGGCGTTGGCCACCGCGGACCGGGACCTGCCCACCATCTCGGCGGCCTGCTCCTGGGTGAGGCCGTACTCTGACAGCAGGCTCTGGTAGCCCTGGGCCTCCTCCATGGGGTTCAGATCCTCCCGCTGGAGATTTTCCACCAGGGCCAGCTCCATCACGGTTTTGTCGTCGGCCTGCAGCACGTGGACCGGGACCTGGTCCAGCCCGGCCAGCCGGGCGGCCCGCCAGCGGCGCTCGCCGGCGATGATCTGATAATAGCCCCCCTCCATCTGGCGGACGGTCAGGGGCTGGATCATGCCGTGCAGGCGGATGGAATCCGCCAGGGTCTGCAGGGCCTCGGGGTCAAAATCCTGCCGGGGCTGCAGGGGGTTGGGCTCCACCTTCTGCAGGGGCAGGGTGGTCACCGGAACGTCGACCGGGTCCAGGGAGGTGTCGCCCAGCAGGGCGCCCAGCCCCCGGCCCAGGCCGGATTGCTTCTTCGCCATGGAATCTCTCCTTGGGTCAAATTTGTTTGTGCAGAATCTCCTCGGCCACGGCCTGGTAGGCCTTGGCCCCCCGGCTGTGCCTGTCGTACTCCCCCACGGGCTGGCCGTAGCTGGGGGCCTCGGCCAGGCGGACGTTCCGGGGAATGGCCGTGGCAAAGACCTTGCCGGGGAAGTGCTTGCGCACCTCCTGGGCCACCTGGTTGGAGAAGTTGGTGCGGCCGTCGTACATGGTGAGCAGCACGCCGAAGATGGACAGCTGGGGGTTCAGCCGGCGCTTCACGGCCCGCATGGTGGCCATGAGATCGGACAGACCCTCCAGGGCGTAGTATTCGCACTGCACCGGGATGAGGATCTGCCGGGCGGCGCACAGGGCGTTCAGCGTCAGCAGCTCCAAAGACGGTGGACAGTCGATGAACACGTAGTCGTAGGCATCCTCCAGGGGGGCAAGCAGGGTTTTCAGGCGGTACTCCCGCTGCTCCAGCTCGATGAGCTCCACGGCGGCCCCGGCCAGGGCAGCGCTGGAGGGCAGCACGTCCCCGTAGGGGGTGTGCACCAGCACCTGGCTCAGCTCTGCCCGGCCGATGAGCAGGTCATAGGTGGTGTACCGGGGATTCCGGGCCACCCCCATGCCGGAGGTGGCGTTGGCCTGGGGATCGAAGTCCACCAGCAGCACCCTGGCGCCGGCCTGATGCAGCGCCGCGGTGAGATTCACCGCGGAGGTGGTTTTGCCCACACCGCCCTTTTGATTGACCACCGCGATCATCCGGCCCATTGCGACACCTCCCGCGCCCGGGAAGGACGCCCATTTTGATTCCCGATCATTATATCATATTCTCCGGAAATTGCAAGACCCAATGTAAGCCCGCCCGGGAGGAGGGGAGGAGAATTGAAAATTGAGAATTGAGAATTGAGAATGGCGAGGCGCGCCGTAGGGGCGGATGCCCACATCCGCCCGGGGGGAGGAGAAATTGAAAATTGAAAATGGAAAATTGAAAATGGTGGTGTTTTCAAATTGCGATTTGAAAACATTTTGAAAGATGCGGTTGCGGCTTGCACAA
>DFIE01000136.1 GCA_002372735.1 Clostridiales bacterium UBA3705 | reverse complement strand
TTTGAAAACTCCGCCATTTTCCATTTTCCATTTTCAATTTTCAATTCTCCCCCCGGGCGGATGTGGGCATCCGCCCCTACGGCACGCCTCGCCGTTCTCCTATTGCCTACTGCCTACTGCCTAAATATCTACTTCCTACCCAAGAAAGGAACACAACTATGGACGAATTACTGGAACTGCTGAAAGACATCAATCCCGACGTGGATTATGAAACCGAAACCCGGCTGATTGACGGCAAGGTGCTGGACTCCTTCTCCATCATCTCCCTGATCTCCGCCATCAGCGAGACCTTTGACGTGGAGCTGGGCCCCGAGCACCTGATCCCCGAAAACTTTAACAGCGCCCGGGCCATGTGGGAGATGATCCGGCGCATCCAGGACGAAGAGTAAGATATGGACATCCTCTCCCTCTCCTTTTTGGCCTTTTGCGCCCTGCTGCTGGTGGTCTACTTTCTGGTGCCGGACCGGCGGCAGTGGGTGGTGCTGCTGGTCTTCAGCCTGGGGTTCTACCTGCTGGGGGGCTGGCGGAACGGGATCTTCCTGCTCTTCACCGCCCTGACCACCTGGGCCGCCGCCCGGTGGATCCAGGCCGACGCCGACCGGCAGCAGCAGACGCTCAAGGCCGGCAAGGCCACCCTCTCCAAAGAGGAAAAATCCGCCCTGAAGGCCCGGGGCAAGGCCCGGCGGCGGCGGATCCTCACCGCCTATGTGCTGTGCAACATCGGCCTGCTGTGCGTGTTTAAGTACGTCCACTTTGCCCTGGCCCAGGCCGACGCCCTGGCCCGGCTCTTCGGCGGCCGCGTCAACGACACCATCCACTGGATCATCCCCCTGGGCATCTCCTTCTACACCTTCCAGTGCGTGGGCTATGTGGCCGACGTCTACTGGGGCCGGTGCAAGGCCGAGCCCGGGTTCTGGCGGGTGCTGCTGTTCACCTCCTTCTTCCCCCAGGTCACCCAGGGGCCCATCAGCACCTGGCAGGACCTGTCCGGCCAGCTGTTTGCCCCCCACCGGTTTGAGTACGTCAACTACTCCCACGGGGGCCAGCGGATGCTGTGGGGTCTGTTCAAAAAGGTGGTCATTGCCGACACCCTGGCCGCCCCCCTGGTGCGGGGCGCCTTTGCCGGCTACCGGGACTACGCCGGCCTGTCCACCCTGGTGTGCGGCTTCCTCTACAGCCTGCAGATCTACGCCGACTTCTCCGGCTATATGGACATTATGTGCGGCCTGTGCCGGATGCTGGGCATCCGCCTGACCGAGAACTTTGAGCGGCCCTACTTCTCCAAGTCCATTGCCGAATACTGGCGCCGCTGGCACATGAGCCTGGGCGCCTGGTTCAAAAACTACGTCTACTACCCCATCGCCATGGCCAAGTGGAACCAAAAGCTGGGCAAAACCGCCAAGGCCCGCCTGGGCAAGGCCTTTGGCAGCTACCTGCCCGCCACGGTGGCCCTGGTGGTCACCTGGCTGGCCACCGGCCTGTGGCACGGGGCCAGCTGGAGCTACATCGCCTGGGGCGGGGTGAACGGACTGTTCATCATCTTCTCCATGTGGATGGAGGGGCCCTACGCCAAGTGGAAGCAGGCCCTGCACGTCAACGAGAGCACCTGGCTGTGGCGGGCCTTCCAGGTGTGCCGCACCTTTGTGCTGGTCACATTTATCAAGGTCCTGCCCGAGGTGGGCACCCTGGCCGACGGCCTGGGCTTCTGGCGGCAGGTGTTTGCGGCCCGGTTCTGGCCCGGCACGGAGAATCTGGTGCCCGGGGCCACCACCGGCCACCTGGTGCTCACCGCCCTGGCGGCGGTGCTGCTGTTTGTCACGTCCCTGGTCCAGCGCCAGCAGCCCCTGACCCACTGGCTGGCCCGGTGGCCCCGGTGGGCCCACTATCTGGCGGTGGCCGTGCTGGCCCTGGTCACCCTGTATTACGCCGGCGCCGCGGCGGGAACGGGAGGCTTCCTCTATGCGCAGTTTTAAACGGGCCCTCCGGGTCACGGCGGTGACGGCGCTGCTGTGCGCCCTGCTCTCCGCCCTGGTGTTTGAGGGCTATTACCAGACCACCCAGTATATCTACATGGACGCCGGCATCCGCCGGGAGCTGGCCGGCAGCGTGGACACCCTGTTCTGCTGCTCCAGCCAGGGGAAAAACGCCCTGGTCCCCGCACAGTACGACCTGTTCACCGGGGCCAACAGCTACAACCTGGGCGGCGCCCAGATCACCATGGAGGGCCGCTACACCCTGCTGAAGCAGGAGCTCAGCCGCAACCCGGTGAAAACCGTGTACCTGGAGCTGAGCTTTGAGAGTATGAGCCGGAACCGCCGCAGCGAGGGCATCGAGGGGGATCTCTACCTCCTGGCCCGGCTGGACAACCCCCTGCAGCGGATGGCCTACTTCCTCACCCACTTCCACCCCGGGGAGTGGCGGCAGACCTTCCACCAGACCTTCCGGCTGGGGCTGCTCTGCTGGCAGGACATCCTCACCGGCAAGCTGCTGGAGCCCGCCTTTGCCGAGACCAAGGGCTTCCAGCCCGAGGAATCTGTGGATCTGACCCTGTCTCGGCAGATGCTTGCCGCCTGCCACCACGCCGAAACCGCCCCCGCCGTGATCCGGCCGGAGAATCTGCGGGCCCTGGAAAAGATCGTGGCCCTGTGCAGGGAACAGGACGTGCGCCTGGTGCTCCTCACCGTGCCCATCAGCCCCACCCTGATCTGGAAAACCGCCAACCTGGACGAAATCCACGACCAGCTGGCGGACTTCGCCCGGGCCAACGACCTGGAATACTATGATTTTAACCTGTATCGAAACGGCCATTACGCCCCGAATCTGTTCTTCGTCAACGAGCGGCACATGAGCCAATACGGCGCCGAGCCCTTTACCCGGAACATGGCGGATCTCATGGCCCGGGTGGACGCCGGCGAGGACGTGACCGGGCTGTTTTACCCCAGCTACGCCGCCCTGGAGACCGACCGGGCCGGGGCCGACGGGCTGCTGGACTGACCAAAGAAAGGAGCGCTCTGCATGAAAAAATCCACCGCCGCCCTGCTGGCTGCCGCCGGCGCCGCGGCCACCGCTGCCGCCGTGCCCTATTTTGTGCGGCAGAACACCAAGCTGCAGGCCGCCCACTATGTGTTCCGCTCCCCCAAGGTGCCGGATTCCCTGGTGGGCTACCGGATCGTCCAGGTCTCTGACCTGCACAACAAGGAGTTCGGCAAGGGCAACTGCCACCTGCTGGCCCTGCTGGAGGCCCAGCTGCCGGATCTCATCGTCATCACCGGGGATCTGATGGACAGCTACCACACCCACCTGGACCGGGCGGTGGACTTTGCCCGCCGGGCAGCCCTGCTGGCGCCCTGCTACTTTGTCACCGGCAACCACGAGCACCGGCTGGCCCAGCACACCCTGGACCGGTTTTTGGCCGACCTGGAGCAGGCCGGGGTGACGGTGCTGCGCAACCGGGCGGTGACCCTGGGCATGGGCCACGACGCCTTCCGCCTGATCGGGGTGGACTGCCAGCAGGGGAAAACCGACACCCTGACCCGGCTGATGGAGAACCGGCCGGCGGAGGAGCTGAACATCCTGCTCTCCCACAAGCCCCACTATGCCGCGCATTATCAGCAGGCGGGGGTGGACCTGGTGCTCACCGGCCACGCCCACGGGGGCCAGTGGCGGCTGCCGGGTCTGGGGGGCCTGTACGCCCCGGGCCAGGGGCCCATCCCCCGGTACACCGCCGGGATGTACCGCCTGGGCGACACGGTGATGTGCGTCAGCCGGGGGCTGGGAAACTCCTCCTTCCCCCTGCGGATCGAAAACCCGCCCGAGCTGGTCACCGTGATTCTCAAGCCCGGCCGGCCGGACAAATAATACGCTTTCCGGATGAAACGGCTCGGTGCCGTTTCCATGCGGTGGGTCACTCCATAAGGAACGATTTTTTCTATGAACTTTGAAACTCTCTCTGAAATCTACGCCGCCAACGGGGTCCGCCCGGCGGTGTATCAGCGGGGCGAGACCGTGCTGGCCGCCCTGCGCCCCCGCTTTGAGGCCATTGACCGCATGGCGGAGCTGAACCAGGGCAAGGTGCTGCACGCCATGCAGCAGGCCCGGGTGGACGCCGCCTGCTTTGCCGCCACCACGGGCTACGGCTACGACGACGTGGGCCGGGAGCGGCTGGAGCAGGTCTACGCCCAAATCTTCGGTGCCGAGGCCGCCCTGGTGCGGCCCCAGATCACCTGCGGCACCCACGCGCTGACGGTGGCCCTGTCCGCCAATCTGCTGCCGGGGGACGAGCTGCTCTCCCCGGTGGGGGCGCCCTACGACACCCTGCAGGAGGTCATCGGCATCCGGCCCTCTCCCTGCTCCCTGGCGGAGTACGGGGTCAGCTACCGGCAGGTGGACCTGCTGGCGGACGGCGGCTTTGACTACCCGGGCATCCGGGCGGCCATCGGCCCCAAGACCAAGCTGATCACCATCCAGCGGTCCAAGGGCTACGCCACCCGGCCCAGCTTTTCCGTGGAGCAGATCGGCGAGCTGATCGCCTTTTGCAAAGCCATGAAGCCCGACGTGCTGGTGATGGTGGACAACTGCTACGGCGAGTTTGTAGAGGCCCTGGAGCCCAGCCAGGTGGGGGCCGACATGACCGTGGGCAGTCTGATCAAGAATCCCGGGGGCGGGCTGGCGCCCATCGGGGGCTACATTGTGGGCACCCGGGCCTGTGTGGAGCGGTGTGCCTACCGGCTCTCGGCCCCGGGCCTGGGCCAGGAGGTAGGGGCCAACCTGGGCATTCTGCCCAGCTTTTACCAGGGGCTGTTTTTGGCGCCCACGGTGGTGGCCGGGGCCCTGAAGGGGGCCATCTTTGCCGCCGGTCTGTACGAGGGGCTGGGCTTCCGGGTGGTGCCCGGGGCCGGCGAGGCCCGGCACGACATCATCCAGGCAGTGGAGCTGGGCAGCGAGGCCGGGATGCGGGCCTTCTGCAGGGGGATCCAGGCGGCAGCGCCGGTGGATTCCTACGTAGAGCCCATTCCCTGGGCCATGCCGGGGTACGACGACGAGGTAATCATGGCGGCGGGGGCCTTTGTGCAGGGCTCCTCCATTGAGCTGTCCGCCGACGGCCCCATCCGTCCGCCCTACGCGGTGTATTTCCAGGGCGGTCTGACCTGGTATCACGCCAAGCTGGGCATTCTGCGCAGCCTGCAGGCCATGGCCGACGCCGGCCTGGTGGACCTGTAAACAAAAAAAGAGCGCCACAGCGCTCTTTTTTCATCCTGTCTTGTTTGCATGTTGACGCGTGCGTCGCTCCGTTGGCAGACGCGTCGCTTCGTTGACGCACGCACCGCTCCGTAGCGGCCGCTCATTGAGCGGCCATACCCAGGTGCGTACAACGAACTTCTTTCCATACCCCGCAGCAGGGTGCGTACATCGGCACCATGGAGTTACCAGAAACCTCTTTGGCCGATCGCTGATCGGCCGCTACGGAGAGGATGCTGCGTGCCTCTGCACTGTAACCTAGTGTACGCGTCGCTCCGTAGCGGCCGCTCATTGAGCGGCCATACCCCGGTACGTACAACGAACTACTTTCCATACCCCGCAACAGGGTGCGTACATCGGCACCATGGCACTCCCGCGGCCTCTTTGGCCGATCGCTGATCGGCCGCTACGGAGAGGGTGGGACGTACATCGGCACCATGGAGTTCCCGGAAACCTTTTTGGCCGATCGCTGATACTCCGTGACTCTTCGAGTTCGGCCGCTACGGAGAGGGTGGTGCGCGCCTCTGCACTGTAACCTAG
>DFIE01000175.1 GCA_002372735.1 Clostridiales bacterium UBA3705 | reverse complement strand
TTGATCTTGGGCTCGGTGCCGGAGGGCCGGACAATGATCTTGCCCTTCTCTCCCAGCTCCATGGTAAAGACGTTGGAGGTGGGCAGGCCGGTGGGCTCGGTCTTGCCGCAGCGCAGGCAGGTACGCTGGCCGGACAGATAATCCACAGTGGCGGTGACCTCACGGCCGGCCAGGGTTCTGGGGGTGTTATCCCGGATGTCCGCCATGAACTGCTTGGAAATCTCAGAGGCGGTGATACCCTGGAGCTCCACAGACTGGACGTAAGCGGAGTAGCAGCCGATTTCACGGTAGAGGGTGTCCATATAGTCGGCCAGGTTCATGCCATTCTCCTTGGCGAAGGCGGCAGCCTCGCACACCAGCATGGAGGCCACCACGGCGTCCTTATCCCGGGCATAGGTGCCCTTGAGATAGCCGCAGCTCTCCTCAAAGCCGAAGAGGAACTGATTCTCCTGGCCCAGCTGCTCCAGGCGCAGGATCTCGCCGCCGATGTACTTAAAGCCGGTGAGCACGTTCATGGTCTTGACACCGTAGCTGTCGGCAATGGCGTCTGCCATGGGGGTGGAGACAATGGACTTGACAATCTCAGCGCCCTCGGGCAGATCGCCCCGCTCCTTGCGCATACGCAGCACGTAATCCAGCAGCACGCAGCCCAGCTCATTGCCGCTGAGCTTGCGGAAACCGCCCTCCACAGGCACGGCCACGGCCACACGGTCGCAGTCCGGGTCAGTGCCGATGATCAGGTCGGGGTGGACCTGATCGGCCAGCTTGTAGCTCTCGTTCAGGGCCGCGTCAGTCTCGGGGTTGGGATATTCACAGGTCTTGAAGTCGCCGTCGGGCAGTTCCTGGGCGGTGACGATGTCCGCCTTGACGCCGATGCGGCGGAAAATCTCGCGCACGGGCTTGTTGCCGGTGCCGCACAGGGGGGTGTAGAGCACATGCAGGCCGGAGCGCTCCACCCGGGCCAGATCCAGGCCCTCCTGGAGAACGCGGTCATAGTACTTTTGCCACAGAGACATGGGGATGTCCTGGATGGTGCCCTCGGTCTTCAAGGCGTCAAAGGTTTTCTTGGGCAGGACAAACCAGGGGGTCTTCTGGATTTCGTCGTACACGATGGCGGCAGGCTCGTCGGTCATCTGGCAGCCGTCCTCGCCATAGCACTTGATGCCGTTGTACACGCCCGCGTTGTGAGAGGCAGTGACCATAATGCCGCAGCCGCAGCCCAGCTCCCGCACAGCGTAGGACAGCATGGGGGTGGGGGCCAGCTCGTGATAGATGAAGACCTGGATGCCGGTCTCGGCCAGGGCGGCGGCGCAGATTTCAGCATAGGTGCGGGAATTGTGCCGGCTGTCATAGCCGATGGCGCAGCGCTTGGGCAGGTCGGTGCCGTTGAGCCACTTGGCCACGCCCTGGGCCGTGCGGCGGACGGTGAACTCGTTGAGCCGGTTGCAGCCAAGACCCATGATGCCGCGGATGCCCGCAGTGCCGAAGGCCAGCTCCGCGCCAAAACAGTTTTTCAGCGCAAGCTCGTTGCCCTCCATGGCGCTAAGCTCGTCACGGTAGCTGACAGGTGCGTTCTCCAGCCAGAAATGATACTGCTTCAGATAATCCATTTAATACATTCCTTTCTTTTGTGGTCACGGAAAAAACAGCCCAATCGATTCAATTGGGCTGTTCACGGACGTCGTTAGTCAATTTCTTCAATAATGGCAGGGTTCTTGGCGGGCTGCTGCTGGGCGCCGACCAGAGCGTTGAACTTGCCCCGGGCGTCTTTGATCTGGCCGAGGGCCTCGCTGATGGATTCCTCGGTGCGGCGCAGGGCGTCGTCCACGTAGTCGTTGGTGACTTCCTTCAGCTCTTTGATCTTGTCCTGGGCGGCCTTGATCATCTCGGCAGCCTCAACCTGCGCCTGGCGACAGATCTCGTCGTCAGAGACCATCTGCCGGGCCTGGGCCTGGGCCTGCTTGAGGATATTCTCAGCCTCGCGCTTGGCGTTGTTGATGACCTCGCCTCTGGACTCTACGATGGTACGGGCCTGCTTGAGCTCGCCGGGCAGCTGATTGCTGATTTCGTCAAGAAGATCCAGAACTCTGTCCCGCTCCACAATGCACTTATCCACGCCCAACGGAAGCCCCCGAGCATCCTGTACCATTTCGTATAATGTGCTGATGACTTCTTCAATTCCACGTTCGTTCATGTGCGTTTCCTCCTGTATGTTTTCAGGCCTGCCGGCGGAAGAGGTTGATCACCGTCTTGCCGTAGCGGTAGTCCTTAGAGCGGAGCAGGCCGGAATCGTATCCGTCCAGGGGTTTTCCCGCCGGTCGCTCGCATATTATTATACCACCAGATTTCAATATGTCAATTTCTGAAATCCGTTTTATTGCATTTTCCAGGAATTTTTCTGCATAAGGCGGGTCCAAAAAGATGATTTCGTACCGTTTTTTGCAGGAATTCAGGTATGACAGGTAGTCCGAACGAATCACAGAGGCCCGTTCGGCAAGCCCGGTGCGGATCAGGTTCTCCCGGATGACGGCAAGGGCCTCCGGGCTGTGGTCCACAATGTCCGCGTGGGCCGCGCCCCGGGAGAGGGCCTCGATGGCCAGGGCCCCGCTGCCGCCGAAGAGATCCAGCACCTGCCGACCCTCGATCTCAAACTGGATGATATTAAACAGGGCCTCCTTGACCCGGTCTGTAGTGGGTCTGGTGTCCAGTCCCTCCCGGCTTTTCAGTGGGATGGAGCGGGCGGTACCGGCAATGACTCTCATGCTTCTTCCTCCGGATTGTGAAAATGTTGATACACCGCCATGGCCGCGTCCCGGGGCAGCACCCGCTGCAGCTCCTCCAGCCGGGCCTGGCGGATGGCGCCGACGGTCTTGAACTGGGCCATAAGCTGCTGCCGCCGCTTTTCCCCGATGCCGGGGATGTCCTCCAGGGTGCTGTGGCGCATGCGCTTGGAGCGCAGCTTGCGGTGATAGGTGATGGCAAAGTTGTGGGTCTGCTCCTGGATATTGCCGATCAGGGCAAACAGGCTCTGCCGGGCGGCAATGCCGATCTCCTCCCCCTGGGGCGTGACCAGGGCCCGGGTGCGGTGGCGGTCGTCCTTGACCATGCCGAAGATGGGCACGTCAATGCCCATGGGGGTCAGCTCCTCCAGCACGGCCTGGGCATGGGCGGTGCCGCCGTCAATGAGCAACAGATCCGGTCGGCGGTCAAAGCCCTTGTCTCCGGCCAGGTAGTGGGCAAACCGGCGGTGCAGCACCTGGCGCATGGAGGCGTAGTCGTCCTGGTCGGTGAGCCCCTCCACCTTGAAGCGGCGATAGTCGCTCTTGCGGGGCTTGCCGTCTTCAAAGACCACCATGGAGGCCACAATGTCTGTGCCGGCAGTGTTGGAGATGTCGTAGGACTCCATGCGTCGGGGCAGGTCCGGCAGGCCCAACAGCTGCTGCAGCTGGCGCAGCAGCCCCAGCTGCTTCTCCTCCCGGGTGGTAAGGCGCTCGCACTCCTCCCGGGCGTTTTTCACTGCCAGCTCCACCAGGCGGGTGTTGTCCCCCCGCTGGGGGGTGAGGATGCGTACGTTCTTTTGCAGCTGCTGCAGCAGCAGCTGGGCAAAGAGCGGGGCGTCCTCCATCTCCACCGGCAGCAAAATCCGCTTGGGCGCGGCGCCCCGGGAGAGATAGTACTGCTTGACCAGGGTGGAGACTGCCTCCTCCACGCTGTCAGAGGGGGATACCAGCTGGTATTCCTTGTCCACCAGGTTGCCGCCCACATGGTGCAGCACCGCAAAGCAGCCCTTGGTCTCGGTTTGGTAATAGCCGATGGCGTCAGTGTCCGCCAGGGTGCCGGCGGTGACCAGCTGCTTCTGGCCCAGGGCCTGAATAGCCTTCAGCCGGTCACGCAGCTGGGCCGCACGTTCAAACTCCAGGGCGTCGGAGGCCAGGAGCATCTGCTCCTTCAGCTGGGCGGCCACGCTCTTGTAATTGCCGGCCAGCAGGCTCTGGACCTGCTCCATCCGGGCGTGGTACTCCGCCTGGTCCGGCTTGCCCTGGCACCAGCCCTCGCAATTGCCCATCTGATAGTTGAGACAGGGGCGCTCCTTGCCGATGTCCCGGGGGAACTGCTTGCCGCAGCCGGGCAGCAAAAAGGTCAGGCGCAGGGTGTCAATGAGCTTTTGGGTCAGATATCTGCCTCCGTAGGGGCCGAAGTACCGGGCCCCATCCTGGATGGCCTTGGGCGCCAGGGTCATGGTGGGATAGAGCTCGCGCAGGTCCAGGCGCAGATAGGGGTAGCCCTTGTCGTCCTTGAGCAGGATGTTGTACTTGGGCATGTGGCGCTTGATCAGGCTGCACTCCAGCACCAGGGCCTCAAATTCCGAGGCCGCAATGATCACGTCAAAATGGTCGATTTTGGAGACCATCAGCCTGGTTTTGGGCGTGTGGGCGGCGGATTCGATAAAATACTGGCTGACCCGGTTTTTCAGCTTTTTGGCCTTGCCCACATAGATGATTTCCCCGGCGCTGTTTTGCATCAGATAGACCCCGGGCGCCAGGGGCAGAGAGAGGGCCTTCTCCTTCAGTTCGGCTTTTGTCATGGCATTCAATGATAAAAAGGGCCCCAAAGGCGCGGACGTCTTTGGGGCGTGATTGCGTCAGAACAGGTCTTCCTGGAGCATATCGGCCAGGGTGCGGACAGCCTCCTGCTCATCGGGGCCGTCAGCAATCAGAGTCACCTCGGTGCCGGTCACGATCGCCATGGAGAGAACGCCCAGCAGGCTCTTGGCGTTGATTCTGCGATCCTCAGCCTCAATCCAAATGCCGGATTTGAAATCATTGGCCTTTTGGATAAAGTAGGTTGCCTGCTTGTTATGCAGGCCGGAGGCGCATTTTACAACCGTCGTTTCAGTGTACATCACTCACTCTTCCTTTCCGGTTCAGCATCGGCGCAGGGGCCACTGAATTGAACAAATTGAATATACACGTTTTAAATCGGATTGTCAAGCAAAATCTATGTGAAATATCCCTCCCGAGCGTGTGAAAGGCGTATTATCCGGCAAAAAGCAAAGCGGTGTATCTTTCCCTCCCCGGATTCACGTTGTAATGTCAGGGATTGGGCCGCACACTGGGCAGCACCAGCTGGCCGCTTTCGGCATTCCACTCCAGGCGGTGAATGACGTAATTCTCGCTGTTTTCGATCTCAAACGCGCCGTAGAGATTTCCGTCCTGCTCAAATATCAAGCAATTGCCTGAGATCGCCAATTCATAGGGTCTTGATACGCCATTCACCGTACTGACACCGTACACATCTGAAACAAGGCGTGCTGCGCTGCAGGCCATCCACACATACAGCTTTTGGCCGGAACAATCAATCAAATAGCTGTTCATACCGGCGCCTGAGCCATGGAGGTCCACAACGCCATTGTCATCCACATAGTAGGTATCAGTGAAAAGATAAAAATCATGGCTAAATCGACCAATCTCCACAAAAGCCTCTGTCACGCCGTTGCCGTCGAAATCCCCATATCTCCAACTGCTAATCAACTCCACATAATTGAAATCCACGTCAGCTTCCCGAAACACCCGGTCCCAGAGATCCTTTTCCCGCTGTGACGACATTGCTTCGCGATACGAATCCCAATCATCCTGTAATACGCTCTCATCCCGCCACAGATCCGGCTCAAGGGATGAGAACAATTCATCATAGGTCCAAACGCAGTTCTCCAGGGGGTCAACGGACGATTTTGGGGGTTGTGTGCTCTCCGGCAAGGCTGCGGGCTGGTCTGGCACTGCGGTCATGCGAGGCGGCAAATTTTCTGTCGCAATCGGTTCCGGTGTCATCGTGTCCTGTAGCACAGGGGCAGCGACACCTGGCGCTGTGCTCCCATCTGGCAGGTCAGAGTCGGCCTCCATAACCACACCGGGTGCTTCCTGCATGGCTTCCTCTTTGGGGTGTAGGGCACCGGTAAGGTGCAGAGTAATCAATACGGCCGACACAGAGCAAAAAATACTCATCAATATCATTGCCTGTCGTAGGGAGAATCGCCCCTGCTGGGTTTTAGATTTGCTTGCAGGTGTCTGAGAGGCAGGAATATAGCCCGTGAGCCGGAGATCGGACTGCTCCCCTTTTCGAGCAAAAGCTTGCCCTGTGCGTTGCCGCGTGTCCTGCTGGGGGTAAATGACAAGAGGCTTACCGCACAGAGGGCAAAAACGTCCCGACTGAAAGGCTCGATTGCAATTGGTACAGGTTCTCATGGTGTTCTCCATTTCCACAATCAGTTCCGTCAGATTTCCCTTTTCTGCACGTCACTGCAGCAGAAAAATATCGGCTCAGTTTTTCAGCTCGGCGATGGTGACGCCGTCTTCCCCTTCGCCGTAGACGCCCAGGCGGTATTTCTTGACCCGCTTATGCTTTTTGAGCTCCTCGTGGACCATCTTGCGCAGGACGCCGGTGCCCTTGCCGTGGATGATGCGCACCTGCTGGAGATTGGCCATATAGGCGTTGTCCAGGAAGATGGTCAGCACGGAGGCCGCCTCCAGAGAGTCCATGCCCCGCAGATCCAGCTCCGGGGACTGGGCCTCGTTTTTAAACTCCCGGCGGGTCTTTTCAATGAACTTTTTGACCTGAGTGGGCTCGTTTTCCAGCAGATAGACCTCCTCGGGCTTGACGTTCACCTTCATGATGCCTGCCTGGAGCTGGTAGGTGCCGTCCTTGTTCACCGCCAGCACTGTGGCCTTGGTGCCCAGCTTCAGCAGCTCTACAGTGTCCCCTGCCCGGATCTCCCGGCTGGGAGCCGGCCGGGACACGGCCTCCTTCTTGGGTGCCAGCCTGGCCTCCGCCTCGTTCAGCTGTCGGCGCAGCTCCGCCTGCTTGAGATTGACGCCCTGGGCGTCGGCGGCATCCCGCATCTGCTTGCGCAGGGCCTTCAGTTCCTCCTGGACGGCGTTGGCGGTACGCCGGGCCTCGTCAATGATATACTGGGCCTCCTTGCGGGCCTGGGCCTGGGCCTCCTCCTTCTGCCGCTTGATCTGGGCATAGTACTCGTCGGCCTGCTTTTTGTTCTCCTGGGTCTGCTGGCGCAGGCGCTCAGCCTCCTCCCGGGCGGCCTCCATCTGCTGGCGCTGCTGCTCCAGCTGGTGAAGGACCTCTTCAAAGTCCAGGTCGTTCTGGCTGACGGTGTTGCGTGCCTTGTTGATGATCTCCTCGCTGAGCCCCAGGCGCCGGGAGATGGCAAAGGCGTTGGATTTGCCCGGGATGCCGATGAGCAGCTTATACGTGGGCTTCAGGGTCTCTACGTCAAACTCGCAGGAGGCGTTAATGACCCCCTGGGTGCGCATGGCGTAAACCTTCAGCTCTGCGTAGTGGGTGGTGGCAGCCACCCGGCTGCCCATGGCCCGGCAGTGCTCAATCAGGGCAATGGCCAGGGCGGCGCCCTCGGCGGGGTCGGTGCCGGCGCCCAGCTCGTCAAAGAGTACAAGGGAGCTGTCGTCGCACTGGTCCACCACCTGGACAATGTTGCGCATATGGGCGGAGAAGGTGGACAGGCTCTGCTC
>DFIE01000065.1:12595-12808 GCA_002372735.1 Clostridiales bacterium UBA3705 | reverse complement strand
CCTGCCGCCCCACTACCGCTGCCCCAACCCGGCGTGCAAGTACACCACCTTTGAGGTGCCCAAGGGCTGCAACTGCGGCGCGGACCTGCCGGATGCCGTGTGCCCCCAGTGCGGCACCCCCTTTGAAAAGGACGGCTTTGCCATCCCCTTTGAGACCTTCCTGGGCTTCGGCGGCGACAAGGTACCGGACATCGACCTGAACTTCTCCGGCGA
>DFIE01000065.1:3284-12547 GCA_002372735.1 Clostridiales bacterium UBA3705 | reverse complement strand
GGCGAATACCAGGCCAAGGCCCACGCCTACTGTGTGGAGATGTTCGGCAAGTCCCACGTCTTCCGGGCGGGGACCATCTCCGGCGTGGCGGATAAAACCGCCTACGGCTACGCCAAAAAATACCTGGCTGAGCGGGAGATCCGGGTGAACAAGGCCGAGGAGGAGCGCCTGGCCGCCGGCTGCGTGGGCATCAAGCGCACCACAGGCCAGCACCCCGGGGGCCTGGTGGTCATCCCCCAGGAGAACCAGATTTGGGACTTCTGCCCGGTTCAGCACCCGGCGGACGACCATGAATCCGAGTGGATCACCACCCACTTTGAATACCACTCCATGGAGGAGAATCTGCTGAAGCTGGACATGCTGGGCCACGATGACCCCACCATGATCCGCATGCTCCAGGATCTCACCGGGGTGGACCCCCAAAAGATCCCCCTGGACGACAAGGACACCATGTCCATCTTCACCTCCTCCAAGGTCCTGGGCTATGAGGATGACCCCATCCTGGGGCAGACCGGGGCTGTGGGCATCCCGGAATTCGGCACCAGCTTTACCCGCGGGATGCTCAAGGAGACCCAGCCCACCCAGTTTGACGTGCTGATCCGTCTGTCCGGCTTCTCCCACGGTACTGACGTGTGGCTGGGCAACGCCCGGGATCTGATCCTGTCCAAAACCGCCTCGGTCAGCCAGGCCATCGGCTGCCGTGACGACATCATGAACTATCTGATCCAGTGCGGCATGCCGGATAAGCGGGCCTTCAAGATTATGGAGGCCGTGCGTAAGGGCCGCGGGCTGCCCGACGGGGCGGAAGAGGAGATGGTGGCAGCCGGGGTGCCTGCTTGGTACATCGGCTCCTGTAAAAAGATCAAGTATCTCTTCCCCAAAGCCCACGCCGTGGCCTACGTGATGATGGCCTTCCGCATCGCCTGGTTCAAGGTCCACCGGCCCCTGGCCTTTTACGCGGCGTATTTTTACCGCCGCAGCCAAAAGGGCGGCTTTGACGCCGCTATGATGTGCCGGGGCAAGGACGCGGTGCTGGAATCCATCCGTGCCATCCGGGCAGACGAAGGCCGCACCGACAAGGACGATCAGCTGCTTACCACCCTGGAGGTGGTCTATGAGTTCTATCTCCGGGGCTTCACCTTCCTGCCCCTGTCCCTGTATGAGTCTGACGCCCTGCGCTTTGTGCCCAAGGAAAACGCCCTGCTGCCGCCCTTTGTGGCGGTGTCAGGCCTGGGTGAAACCGCAGCCGTTGACATTGCCGAAGGCCGCCAGGGCAAGGAATTTATCTCCATCGAGGAGTTCTCCGCTGCCTGCCCCAAGGTCTCCCAGACCCATATTGAGGCCCTGCGTGCTGCCGGCGCCTTTGGGGATATGCCCATGACCAGCCAGGTCAGTCTCTTTGACGGCATCTGAGAGAGGAGCGCCTATGTTCAATATCACCGTGCTTGCCATGGGCAAGCTGAAGGAAAAATTCTATCTCGCCGCCGTGGAGGAGTACGCCAAGCGTCTGGGGGGCTACTGCAAATTCCAGCTCCTGGAGCTGCCGGAGCACCGCCTGCCCGAAAATCCCAGCCCCGCCCAGATCCGGGAGGGCCTTGCCCGGGAGGCAGTGCTCATCAAAGAAAAGCTGCCCAAGGGGGCCTGGTTCTGCGTCCTCACCCCGGAAGGCAGGCAGATGAGCTCCGAAGCCCTGGCCCAGACTCTGGCCGGGGTAAAAACCGGGGGCAGGGGAGCGGCGTGCTTTCTGCTGGGCTCCTCCTTCGGCATCGACCCCTCTGTAAAGGCCATGGCGGATTTGAAGCTCTCCTTTTCTCCCATGACGTTTCCCCACCACCTGGCCCGGGTCATGCTGCTGGAGCAGCTTTACCGGGCGGAAACCATCCAGGCGGGGAGCAAATACCACAAATAAACGCCGACGGCCCGGCACCTGTGTTCAGGTGCCGGGCCGTTGCTGCGCCGGTCAGTATCCCAGCTGCCGCAGCTCACTGAGAAGGTTTACATAAAATTCACGTACATCGAAATCCTCCAGGTTTCTGCGGTAGAGATCCACCATATCCACATGGGAGATGCCTCTGGGCCCCGTGCGGGTGAGATAGCGATACGTGCTGCCCCAGCGGAAGGAGCTCTCGCACACCAGCCCGTCGTTGGGCCCGTCATAATGCCGGGCCAGCAGATAGGTCAGGTTCTGGGGGAAGCCGGCCTTGCGCCAGTGGTTCAGCCTGGAGCCGATGCTTCTGCACAGCACGCCCTCCGGGGCAGGGTGCGCCTTGTCAAATTCCAGGCACCTGGCGGCGGTGAGGTCGTGCACTGCCCCCATAAAGTCCGGGGACTTGTCACCCAGGTGCCGGGCGGTAAAGTTGTAAAACCGCTCAATCCGGCTTTGGGTCCGGGGCTTGACCTTTTCCAGCAGGGCGTCGGCAAAGGCGCAGCCCCGGTGAGGCGTGTTGATTGTGGTCAGGCTGGCAATCAGGGGGACAAACTCCGGGTCTGCCAGCACCAGCCGCATGTCCAGCCCGCCCTTGGAGTGGGCAATGACGTTCAACTTTTCACAGCCCGAGTCCGCCAGAATATTCCGGATCCGGGCCTTCAGCTCTTGGGCGCTGTGCTCCACCGAGGCGGCGGACTGGTGCTCGCCGTAGTAGACCATAGCCCCGTTGCGTTCCAGCTCCCGGGGGATCCGGCCCCAGTAGTTCACCACCGGGGAATCCCGAAAGGCAAAGCCGTGAACCAGCAGCACCGGGTATTTGGTCCGGCAGATCAGCCGGTCGTGCCTGGCCTTGTTGCGCAGATCCTTTTCCGTCTCTGCCCGGACCTCCGCCCGGGCGGTGCGGATCATCCGGCCCAGCAGCCACAGGTGGAACACCGGCACCCAGCCCAGCAGCCAGCCCAGCAGCCGCAGCCGCAGCCCAAACTGGACCGAGGTGAGGAACAGGCAGATTACCCCGTTCCACAGGCACAGGAGCAGCAGCCCGGCGCAGACGCCCACACTCCACACCCACAGCTCCCACTGCCCCGGCAGCAGAAACGCCGCCAGCGCCGCCTGGATGAGCACAGAACAGCCGGTCGCCAGGCAAAAGACTTCCAGCTCCTCTGCCCCGTGGAGCACCACCCGCAGCCGGGTGTCGGGCACCAGGGGCTCAAACCAGCCCGGCAGCAGGTTGGCCGCCAAAAAGGCTACCACTGCCAGGGGAATCAGACCCGGCCAGGCCTGCAGCACCAGCCAGCTGTTGGCGCACAGGGTGAGCAGCAGGGCCAATATCGGCACCGATACCCGGCCCCACCGGGGGATTCGGGGCAGGGGAGGTTCAGCCTGTGCCGCGTCGTGGCCAGCTGCCGGCTCCGAACCGCGGGCCTGGACCGGCGCACCCCCTGCCAGGGCGTCCAAGGGCAGGTCATACAGCCTGGCCAGGGCAGAGAGATTGGCCACCGTGGGCTGGCTGATGCCCTTTTCCCAAGCAGACACCGATTGCCGGCTCACCCCAAGGGCCTCTGCCACGTCCTCCTGGGTCAGCTGCCGCTGCCTGCGCAGCTGCCGGAGCTGCTCGCCGTGCTCCATCTGCATTCCCTCCCTTCCTGGGTTTGTCCTATCATATCATGAATTCCCGCCCAAGGTCAAGCAAGCAGACCTTCCATTTTGTCAATTGCGGCCAAATTGCGCCGAAAAAGGCTGCCCAAACTGCCCCCAAAAGCCAAAAATAAAAGGGCGCGCTGCAAAACGGTCTGTTCTGCAGCGCGCCCTTGCAGCTACGGGGCTTGGGTCTCGCCGGTGGACTGTGTGGCCTGGGTGGTCACAGCCTCGTTCTGCACCGGGGCCTCGGTGATCTCGCCGGTGTTTGCGGCGGTCTCGCCGGTGTCGGTCACGGTCTGGGTGGCCACAGGGGCCTGGGCAGGGGAGGGGTCTTTCCCTCCGGTAATCAGGGCATAGACAGCCAGGCCCAGCAGAACCGCGATGCCCACTGCCACCAGACACACCCAAATGGGTGCCGGCTTGGATTGCTGTTCACGTTGTTCCATGGGGTACCTCCTGTCAGAAATTCAGATACACAAAGCCGGTGCTTCCGCTCACCAGCACCAACACCACCACCGAGGCCCAGAACAGGACTGCCAGCACCGCGGAGCCCACCCAGGTCCGGCCAAAGCGCCGCACCAGGTTTTCCGGCAGGGGGAAGAGGAAGAGAATGCCGCCCAGCAGGGGGGCGATGGTACTGCCCAGCACCTGCTTCAGCCCCAGGCGGACGGTTTCCTGCTTTACCAGGAAGGGGATCAGCCTGGGCAGGAAGCGGAATACCTGCGGCAGCGTGGGGAAGGCGAAGAACAGCCAGCACAGATGAATGGCCAGCAGCACATACAGATGGGGCAGAATGCGGAACCGGGCCAGCTTCTTTTCCAGCACCAGCTTATCCAGCACAATAAAGCCGCCCACCAGCAGGCCCCAGATCAGGGCCGTCCACCGCAGGCCGTGCCACAGGCCCACCAGGGCGCAGACCAACAGGACGTTGACCGCAGTGCGGCCCTTACCGCCCCGGTCGCCCCCCAGGGGGATGTAGAGATAATCCAAAATCCACTTGCGCAGGGTGATGTGCCAGTGGTGGAAAAATTCCCGCACGCTCCGGGCCAGATAGGGATAGCCGAAGTTGGTGGGCAGCTCCACGCCCACCAGCCGGGCCAGGCCCCCGGCCATCAGGGTGTAGCCCCGCCACTGGAGATACACGCTCAGCCCATAGGCGAACAGTCCGTACCAGGCCAGCAGCCAGCTCACTCTGCCGTAGCCGGCCCGGCCCATCAGCTGCCACAGGGCAGTCAGCCGGTCGGCCAGCAGGACCTTCACCGCAAAGCCCAGGGTGAACTGCTCAAAGGCGGGCTGGATGTTGGCAGGGTGGAAGCCGCTGCGCTCCAGCTTAGGCGCCAGCTCTCCGTAGCGGACGATGGGGCCCATGGCATAGATGGGGAAGAAGGTAGTGGCCCCTGCGTAGTGCAGCAGATTCTGCTCCGGGGCCAGGGTGCCCCGCCCAATGTCGATGAGGTAGGCGAGCATGGCCAGCACATAAAAACTGATGCCCACCGGCGCCCGGCCGGAGGCCTTAAACAGGGCCAGGCTGATCACGTTCATCACCACCGCCGCAATGGTCAGCGGCCGGGGATGCCTGGACATGCCGATCAGTCCGCCCAGGCCGTAGTTCACCGCGGTGAAGCACAGCACGCACACCGCCCCCCAAACAGAGCCGATGGCACAAAAGGCCAGCCCGCCGGCCAGCAGCACATAGCGCCTGTACCGGGCCGGACAGAAACAGTAGGCAATCACAAAGCCGGCAAAAAACCATAGAAACGGATAAGAAGTAAAGCTCATAACAGATACCTCTGCAATCGGAAGCAAAGCTTCCCACTTTTTCACCATTTTATCACATTTTATCCACAAAATCAACGGACAAAGGATTGCACTTCCTTAACAAATGGATACAATTTGATGACAAAAGCTCGGTCTTGCCAATGGGGTGAAAGTATGCTATAATATATTGGTTATCAATAATATACAGACAGGAAAGAATATACCATGACAGAACTTACCTTTCAAGACCTGGGGCTGAGCCAGGAAATTCTCTCTGCCCTGGACAAAAAGGGCTACGGCTATCCCACCAAGGTCCAGGCCGAGGCCATCCCGCCCCTGCTGGCGTGGAAGGACGTCATTGCCAAGGCCCCCACGGGCACGGGCAAGACCTACGCCTTTGGCATCCCCATGATCTCTCACATTGACCCTGAGCTGGAGGAGCTCCAGGGCCTGATTCTGGCCCCCACCCGGGAGCTGGCCATCCAGATCGGCGACGAGCTGCGGGGTCTGCTGGCCTTCTACAAGGACATCCGGGTGGCAGTGGTCTACGGCGGCCAGAAGATCGACACCCAGATCCGTCAGCTCAAGCGCAAGCCCCAAATCGTGGTGGCCACCCCCGGCCGGCTGATGGACCACTACAACCGCCACACTCTCCGGCTGGACAAGGTCCAAACCGTGATCCTGGACGAGGCCGACCGGATGCTGGATATGGGCTTTTTCAAGGACGTGACCCGTATCATCGAAAAGGTGAAGAACCGCCGGAACCTGGGCCTGTTCTCCGCCACCATCTCCCAGGAGGTCATGACCGTCTCCTGGATGTACCAGCGCGACGAGGTGGAAATCACCGTCCGCCCGGAGGCCGAGGAGAAGCCGGACATCGACCAGTTCTCCGTCACCGTCCCCGCCCTGGAAAAAGAAGACGCAGTGCTCCGCCTGCTGAAGCTGGAGGGCATGGACCGGGTGATCATCTTCTGCAACACCAAGCATATGTGCCAGCGCCTGAGCGACGATCTGCAGCGCCACGGGGTGCAGGCCGACTGCATCCACGGCAACATTGCCCAGTCCTCCCGGGAGAAGACCATGCAGACCTTCCGCCAGGGCAAGCTCCCGGTGCTGATTGCCACCGACGTGGCCTCCCGGGGCATTGACGTAGACGACGTGGACTGCGTGATCAACTATGACATTCCCGAGGAAAACGAGTACTATATCCACCGCATCGGCCGCACCGGCCGGGCCAGAAAAAAGGGCGTGAGCTACGCCATTGTGGGCAGCTTCCCCGAAAAGGCCAAGCTGGATGAGATTGCCAAGTACTCTCACTTTGAAATCAAGCCCATGGTCTTCACCGACACCGGCCTGGAGCCCGCCCCCGAGCGGAAGCAACAGCCGGTGGTGCGCCGCCGGATGCGATGAACGGGCCATCCTGGGGCTTTGTGCTGCTGGGCGCCCAGTTGGGAGACGGTGTCCGCCCCCTGACGCTGCCCCAGCTGCGGCAGCTCCGGGCCCGGGTCCGGGCCATGGAGCCTCCCCGGCAGCCGGAACGTCAGATGGTTTTGGCGGATCTCACCGCCCTGGGCTATGATTCCGACATGGCCGGGCGCATCCTGGCCCTGCTTTGCCGGCAAACCCGGGTTTCCGCCTGGCTGGACCGGGCGCTGGAGCTGGACATCCACCCACTGACCTGTCGGGACCCGGGCTTTCCCGCCCGCTGGCAGCGCCTGGGGGACCAGGCGCCGCCCCTGCTGTTCTACCGGGGGGACCTGTCTCTTCTGGCTGCCCCTGCGGTGGCCCTGGTGGGGGCCCGCCGGCCCAATCGGAGCGGCGCGGAATTTGCCCGCCGGGTGGGCCGCCTGTGTGCGGCCGAGGGGTTGACCCTGGTCTCCGGCAACGCCCGGGGCTGTGACACCATCGCCCAGCAGGCTTGCCTGGCTGCCGGGGGAAGGGTCGTTGCCGTGGTGGCGGACCGGCTGGCGGACAGCCCGGCGCAGCCGGGGGTGCTGTACGTGTCTGAGCGGGGCTGGGATCTGCCCTTTTCCACCGAGCGGGCCCTGAGCCGCAACCGGCTGATCCATGCCCTGGGGGTCAAAACCCTGGTGGCCCAAACCGGCAATGGCGCCGGCGGCACCTGGCGGGGCACTGCCGAGCATCTGCAGCGGGGTCTGGGGCCGGTGTTTGTCCACAGCGACGGCTCTGCCGGAGCCCTGGATCTGATGGCCCGGGGTGCCGTAGGGGTGTCGCTGCAGGCGCTGACCTCCCTAAGCGCCCTGCAGGAGGCCCAAATCTGTCTGCCCGGCTGGGAGCAACTATGAACAAAGGGTGAATTATTCCCGGACAATAAAAAATAGATTGTATTTTCAAAGACACTGTGGTACAATATATAGTGTTATATTACACGAAAACGCAACCAAATTCATTTGGAGGAACCATATATGTGTGGAATTGTAGGATATCTCGGCAATCGTCAGGCTGCGCCCATCCTGCTGGAAGGACTGGAAAAGCTGGAGTACAGAGGCTATGACTCCGCCGGCATCTGTGTGCTCACAGAAAACGGCCTCCAGGTGGCCAAGACCAAGGGCAGGCTGGCCAATCTCAGCGGCATGATTGACGGCGGCCGGGCCATTCAGGGCTGCCAGGGCATCGGCCACACCCGCTGGGCCACCCACGGCGCACCCTCGGATGTCAACAGCCACCCCCATCTGGCCGATTCCGGCAAAATCGCCGTGGTGCACAACGGCATTGTGGAAAACTATCTCAAGCTCAAAGAGATGCTGATCCAAAAGGGCAAGCATTTCGTCTCCGAAACCGACACTGAGGTGGCGGCCAACCTGATCGAATACTACTACGACCGGCTCCATGACCTGCCCCGGGCGGTGCGCCGCGCGGTGGGCCAGATGGAGGGCAGCTACGCCCTGGGCATCCTCTGCGCTGATCTGCCCGGCACCATGATCGCGGTCAAGAAAGAGAGCCCTCTGATCTTCGGCTTTGGCAAGGGGGAGAACTTCATTGCCTCCGACGTGCCTGCCATCCTGAAATACACCCGGGATGTGGTCTATCTCAACGACGGCGACACCGTCATCTTCACCAAAGACTCCGCCTGCTTCTATGACAGCTTCGGCGACCCGGTGAACAAGATCCCCGAGCACATCGACTGGGACATCTCCGCCGCCGAAAAGTGCGGCTACGAGCACTTCATGCTCAAGGAGATCCACGAGCAGCCCAAGGCCATCAAGGGCACCCTGTCTCCCCGCATCAAAAACGGCGAGGTGGTGCTCGATGACATTCACCTCTCCAAGGAATATCTGGCCGGGCTGAAGCGGATCTACGTGGTGGCCTGCGGCTCAGCCTACTATGTGGGCTGCCTGGGCAAGTACATCCTTGAAAAGACCTGCCGCATCCCGGTTGAGCCCATTCTGGCCTCAGAGTTCCGGTATTCCGAGCCTGTCCTAGGCAGCGACACCCTGGTGCTGATCATCAGCCAGTCCGGCGAGACCGCCGACACCAAGGCTGCCCTCATCGAGGCCAAAAAGCGGGGCGCCCGCACCCTGGCCATTGTGAACGTGGTGGGCTCCGCCATCGCCAAGGAGGCGGACGACGTCATCTACACCTGGGCCGGCCCCGAGATTGCCGTGGCCACCACCAAGGCCTTCTCCACCCAGTTGTCGGTCATCTATCTGCTGGCCCTGTACATCTCCCGCCTGCTGGACACTATGCCCAAGGCGGAGTACGACGCCATCCTCTCTGAGCTTATGACCCTGGACCAGAAGGTCTCCCTGTGCCTGACCAAAGAGAATCTCACCAAGATCCGTTATTATGCCGAGCAGTACTACCATGTCCGCGACGCCTTCTTTATCGGCCGCAACGTAGACAGCGGCATCTGCCTGGAGGGCAGCCTGAAGCTCAAGGAGATCGCCTATATCCACTCCGAGGCCTACGCCGCGGG
>DFIE01000065.1:0-3125 GCA_002372735.1 Clostridiales bacterium UBA3705 | reverse complement strand
GTCCGGGCCAGAGGGGCCGACGTCTTTGGCGTTACCACCGAGAAGTTCTCTGAGGAGATCAAAAAGACGGTTTCCAGTGTGGTGACCGTGCCGGTGACCCACCCCCTGCTCCAGCCCAGCCTGACCATCATCCCCCTGCAGCTGTTCGCCTATGACGTGTCTCTGCTCCGGGGCTGTGATGTGGACAAGCCCAGAAACCTGGCAAAATCCGTCACCGTGGAATAAACACAGGAGGGAACTGATATGGCAAAGGAAACTATCCCCTGCGTCTGGTCTGACCGGAAGCATGGCATCTTCGGCCTGCCCTGGTCCTTTACAAAGTACATCCTCACCGAGGACAAGCTGCTGATCATCAAGGGCCTGTTCAAGCAGACGGAGGAGGAAATCCGCCTGTACCGGATCATGGACGTGAGTCTGACCCGGTCTCTGGGCGAGCGGATTGACGGTCTGGGCACCATCCACTGCTGCTCCGCCGACAAGTCCGCCCCGGAGTTTGACATCAAGCGCATCCGTGACTGCCGCAAGGTCAAGGAACTGCTCTCCGACATGGTAGAAAAGCAGCGGGTTGCCCGTGGGGTCACCCTCCGGGAGGAAATGGCCCGGGATGTCTCCGACGACAATCACGACGGTCACCCCGGCTGAACCCCGCGAAAAGCGCCGCAGGCGCCTCTCCAAATCGAAGAGGCGCCTGCGGCGCTTTAAACTTCTTCTGTGGAGGAGGACTCTTCGTCCTCCTCCACTTCGATTTGTTGGATGATGAACTCGTTGCCCCGGAGCAGCCAGGTGTCCTCGCTGCCACAGTGGGGGCAGGTGCGGCCGTGGGCCACAGTGGGATAGTCCCGGCCGCAGCCGTCGCAGTGGGTGACAGCGGGGATGGTCTCAATCCGCAGCGCGGCGCCCTGCAGCACCTGGGTGCGGCGGACGGCCCATTTCCAGCAGTCGGTGAGATATTCCGGAATCACCGTGGAAACCTCGCCCAGCTCCAGCACCACTGCGCTGACGTGGCTGACCCCGTTTTCCGCGGCCACCGCCTCCACCTGCTGAATCACCTGAAAGACGACACCCAGCTCGTGCATGGCTCAGCCCTTCTTTTTAAAGATCAGCTTAATGCCCTGCTTGGCGCCGTTGGGCAGGATGTACTTCAGCTTGTCCTCACTTCTGCGCATGGTGGAGCACTCAGGCCGCTCCCGGAAGATGTGGATGGCGTCAAACTCGCACTTGGTGGTGCACACGCCGCAGCCGATGCACTTATTCTCGTCCACCACCGAGGCGCCGCACTCCAGGCAGCGGGCGGTCTCGGCCTTCACCTGCTCCTCGGTAAACACCTGCATGGGATCCCGGAAGGAGCGCTTCTGGTCAACATCGGCCCGCACGCCGGGAATCTGGCGCTTGGAGTGGTCGTAGTCGGTGACCAGGATGTCGTTCTTATCCAGCTCAATGTAGTCGTTCCGGTTCCGGCCGATGGTCAAGGAGGTGTGGGGCTGGACAAACCGGTGGATGGAGATGGCGGCCTCCTTGCCGGCTGCAATGGCGTCAATGGCAAACTTGGGGCCGGTGTACACGTCGCCGCCCACAAAGATATCGGGCTCGGCAGTCTGGTAGGTCAGCTTGTCGGCCTGGGGGCCGTTGCCCCGGCCCAGCTCCACCCTGGAGCCCTCCAGCAGGCTGCCCCACCGGATGCTCTGGCCCACAGCCAGCAGCACATACCGGCAGGGGACGGTGACGGTGTCGTTTTCGTCGTACACCGGGCTGAACCGGTGGTTCTGGTCAAAGACAGACACGCAGCGCTTGAGCACGATGCCGCACACATGGCCGTTCTCGGTGAGAATCTCCTTGGGGCCCCAGCCACAGTGAATCTGGGCGCCGTCGGCAGTGGCCTCGGCCACCTCTTCGTCAGAGGCGGGCATCTCCTCCCGGCTCTCCAGGCAGTAGGCGTTCACCTTTGCCGCGCCGCAGCGCACGGCGGTGCGGGCCACGTCAATGGCCACATTGCCGCCGCCGATGACCACGGCGTCGCCCTCCATGGGCCAGGCTTCCTCTACGGCGGTTTTGTGCAGGAAGTCCACCGCGGTGATCACGCCCTCGGCGTCCTCGCCGGGCACGCCGGTGGTGCGGCCACCCTGGCAGCCGATGGCCAGGTAGAAGGCCTTGTAGCCCTGCTCTCTCAGCTGGGCCAGGGTGACGTCCTTGCCCACCTCAACGCCGCAGCGGATCTCCACACCCATCTCCTTGATGATGTCAATCTCTGCCTGGACCACGTTCTTCTCCAGCTTAAAGGAGGGGATGCCGTAGGTCAGCATGCCGCCGGGCAGGGGATTCTTCTCAAACACGGTGGGCTTGTAGCCCTTCTCCGCCAGATAGAAGGCGCAACTCAACCCCGCGGGGCCGGCGCCCACAATGGCCACCTTCTCGTCAAAGCCGCCCTGCAGCCTGGGGATGACCTTTTCGGGCACATAGCGGGTTTCTGCGTTCAGATCCTGCATGGCCAGGAATTTCTTTACCTCGTCAATGGCGATGGCCTGGTCAATGGAGCCCCGGGTGCAGGCGTCCTCACACCGGCGGTTGCAGATGTGGCCGCAGATGGCGGGCAGGGGATTGTTCTTTTTAATCAGGGCCAGGGCGTCCCGATACCTGCCCTGGGCCGCCAGCTTCAGGTAGCCCTCCACAGCGATGTGGGCGGGGCAGGCGGTTTTGCAGGGGGCGGTGCCGGTGTCATAGCAGTTTTTGCGGTTGTTGTCCCGGTAATCCCAATCCCAGTCCTTCTCAGACCAGGGGTGGTCGCCGGGCAGGGCGTGCTTGGGATAGGACTGGGGTCTGCCGTCCTTTTTGCACAGCTTCTGGCCCAGCTTCACGGCGCCGGCGGGGCAGTACTCCACGCAGCGGCCGCAGGCCACGCAGTTCTTGGGGTCCACATGGGCCACATAGGCGGAGCGGCTCATGTTGGGGGTGTTAAACAGCTGGGAAGTCCGCAGGGCGTAGCAGACGTTGACGTTGCAGTTGCAGATCGCAAAGATCTTGTCCTCGCCGTCGATGTTGGTGATCTGGTGGACAAAGCCGTTTTTCTCGCCCTGCTCAAAGATGGCAAGGGCCTCCTCCTTGGTGATGTAGCGGCCGCCCTTGTTGGT